>CAMPKM010000206.1 GCA_946887155.1 uncultured Gemmatimonadota bacterium | reverse complement strand
GTCGGCGGCGCGCATCCCCAGGTGCTGCAGGTTCACCCAGCCGTCGGGCTTCACCAGCAGGACCGCGGTCGACAGCCGGGCGAGCGGGAAGCGACGGACTTGCCCCTCCCGATCGACGCCGGTAAACGAGCCAGCCTTCGCGGCCTCATCCCCGACGGCGCGCTCGATCACCCGCTTCGCCCGGCTGGTGCAGTCTGAAACGAACGCCTCGGCCTTTCCCGGCGCGGTGAGGATGATGAAGTCGTCCCCGCCGATGTGGCCCACGAAGTCCCGGGCGTCGTCGGCACCTAACGAACCGGTCGCCTCGCGGATCGCCCCGCCCAGTCCCCGGATGACCTCGTCGGCGATGGCGAAGCCGAACGTGTCGGCAAACGGCTTGAAATAGTCGAGGTCCAGGTAGCAGACGGCGAAGGACTCGGCTCGCTCGATCCGCGTCATGATCTCGCGGTCGATCGCCCGGCCGCCCGGAAGCCCGCTGGTGGGATTCCGGTCCGATTCGCGCTGCACGAGCCGCAACAGCGCCTGGACACGGGCGCGCAACTCGCGCGGGTCGAACGGCTTCGCGAGGTAGTCGTCCGCACCGGCCGCGAATCCTTCCACCTTGGATTCGACCGTGCTTTGCGCCGTGAGCATCAGCACCGGAATGCGAGCCGTGAACGGATTCGTCTTGATCCGACGGCAGACCTCGAAACCGTTCATCCCGGGCATCGCATGGTCGAGAATGACGAGGTCGGGTTCCCGGTCCTGGATCGAGATCAGGACAGCATGACCATCTTCGACGAGGGCGACCTCATGGCCCGCGGACCTGAACAGGTCGCGGAGCATCAGCCGCATCTCTTCATTGTCGTCGGCGAGAAGCAGATAACTCACGGATTGACCGGAGTTTGCGCGTTGAAGTTAAACCGATTCGTAAGTTCACAGGACGCCATCGACTGGTCAACTGGGAAGAGTTGATGAGTTGTCGAGTTGAGGAGTTGAGGAAAACGCGAGTTGGCAAGTTCACCGGCTGAGCCCCGTCAACTCATCAACCCATCAACCCATCACTCATTCAACTGCTTTCCAGAATCGTCCGACCTCTGGTGTATCCCCCCGTCAGCTCATCAACTCACCCAACGCATCAACTCGCTCGATCGGTCCTCTCGCGTCAGGCAGATCGCAGCTTATACCAGATGTGTAGGTATTTTTTCTACTTCAGGTGTCCTTTCCTCGTTAGGCCGTGTCACAGTTTATTGTAGTTCTACGTCACGGCTACAATCACAGGAGGGGACCGTGCATCGCTTCTTTCGTCTGTTCACAGTACTCGCGCTCGCTTCGCCGACGATCGCGTCGGCTCAAGGCGGGACAGTCACCGGTCGCGTCACGGACCGGAACTCCGGGACTCCCATCCCGGACGCACAAATCCTCGTCGTCGGAACGCAGCGTGGAGCACGCACCGATGACTCGGGCTCTTATCGCCTCACCAACGTTCCGGAGGGCACGCAACGCGTACGCGCGCTGCGGCTCGGATTTCAGGCAGAAGTCGCCACAGTCAGCGTGCCCGTCGGCGGTACCGTGACGGCCGACTTCGTGATGACCGGAACCATCGCGCGCCTCGACGAAGTGGTCGTTGCCGCGACCGGTGAATCGGAACTCCGCCGTGAAACCGGCAACTCGGTCGCGTCGATCAATGTCGAAGCGATTCCAAAAACGTCCGTCAACACGTTCAGTGACCTGCTCTCTTCGCGCGCGCCGAGCGTGACGGTGACGCAAACGAGCGGCACGACCGGCGGCGGATCACGCGTGCGCATCCGCGGCTCGAACTCCGTTTCGCTGACGAACGAGCCCATCATCATCATCGACGGCGTCCGCGCCAACGCCGATCCCGGCGGTAGCACGATCAGCGTCGGTGGCCAGAACCCGACGCGCCTCGACGACCTGAACCCGAACGAGATCGAGAACATCGAGATCATCAAGGGACCGGCCGCCGCTGCACTCTATGGCACGGCAGCCGCCAACGGTGTCGTCCAGATCACGACCAAGCGGGGCTTGTCAGGCAAGACACGCTGGACGGCGTACGCCGATGCCGGCTCGTTGTCGGAGATCACGGAGTATCCCGCCAACTTCCAGGTCATTGGCACGACCCCCGACGGCGATCGCGTCGCGCGTTGCGCCCTGCTGCTCCAGGCGGAAGGGCTGTGCACCCCGAAGGCGGATTCGCTGCGCTCCTACAATCCGCTCGAGGACAACAGCCTGTTCGTCGACGGCTACCGTGAGCAGTTCGGCGCCAGCGCCGCCGGCGGCGTGAACCTGCTGCAGTATTTCCTGAGCGGCGACTTCAGCCGCGAAGCGGGCGTGTACGCGAACAACCTGTCGCGGCGCGTCAACCTGCGCACGAACCTCAGCGCCGAACTGACACCGCGGCTGACCACCGCCGCCCGCATCGGTTACGGCTCGCTGCGGCTCGACCTGCCGCAGAACGACAACAACGACCAGGGTCCGCTGGGGAACGGCCTCCTCGGCCGTGACCCGCTCGACGGGCCTAACGGCGGCTACCTGTCGTTCCCGAAGGAAGTCTACAACCAGATCACCACGCGCCAGTCGGTCGACCGCCTGACCGCCGGCCTCGAAGCTCGTTATGCACCCCAGTCCTGGCTGAACGTCAACGCCACGACGGGACTCGACTACGCCGGCCGTACCGACGTGTCGATCACGCCGCCGGGACTCATCCCGGAGCCCGATCGCCGGGCCATCGGCAACGCGACATCGAATCCCTATTCGCTGTACACGTACACCAACAACCTCAACGCCACGGCGTCCTACAACCTGGCGTCGGATCTCACGGCGCAGACGGCGGTAGGCGGCCAGTACGTCGGTGAAATCGTTCGCGGTACGCAGGCGTTCGGCGAAGGCCTCGCCGGCGGAACCGGTTCGGTCGGCGGTACCACGAGCGGCTTTGCCGTGGCCGCCCAGAATTCCGACGTCATTACCATCGGCGGTTACGTCCAGCAGCAGCTCGCCTGGCGCGATCGCGTGTATCTCTCCGGCGCCCTTCGCGGCGACGACAATTCCGCCTTCGGTACGGATTTCAGTTTCATCTACTATCCGTCGGCCAGTCTCTCGTGGGTGATCGGCGACGAGTCGTTCTTCCCGCAACAGGATTGGGTCAACTCGCTGCGCTTGCGCGCGGCGTACGGGCAGTCGGGACAGCGTCCGGGCTTCCGCAATGCCATCACGTTCTACACGGCCGTTGCCGTGAAGCGTGCTGGCAGCGAAGTCGGCGCCGTGCAGATCGGCGCGCCGGTCGGTAACGCCTCCCTCAAGCCCGAGAAGTCCGGTGAGTTCGAGCTCGGCTTCGACGCGGGTCTGTTCGGCGACCGGGTCAACCTGGAAGCGACGTACTACGACAAGACCACGGAAGACGCGCTCATCCTGCGCAACCTTCCGCCCTCGTCAGGCGCGGCCAGCCGCTACGAGAACCTCGGTAAGGTGACGAACAAGGGTATCGAAGGCATGCTCAACGCGCGGCTCTTCGATTCGCCCAGCCTGCAGTTCGACCTCACGGTCACGGCGTCGAAGAACAAGAACAAGCTCGTCCGCCTTGGCCAGGACGTCGATACGATTTTCTTCGGACTCGGCGCCAACAACGGTGACTTCATCCAGCGTCATGCCGAAGGGCACCCGTTAGGTGGCTACTGGCAGCGCGAGATCCTCGGCTTCGACGACGCGAATGGTGATGGCATCATCGGCTCGTCCGAAGTGACGCTCGCCGACGACGCGTCATTCCTCGGCCAGCCGCTGCCGCAGACCGAACTGAGCATCACGCCCTCGGTCTCGTTCCTGCGCTTCTTCAGGGTGCATGGCGTGATGAACTATCGCGGCGGCTTCAAGGTTTACAACTCGACCGCGCAGTTCCGGTGCGCCGTATTCCTCAACTGCCGCGGCGCCAACGATCCGTCGGTCGGTCTCGAGGAGCAGGCCCGCATCATGGCCAGTGCCCGCGCGAATTTCGGGCTCGATGCCAGCGACGCCGGCTTCGTGGAAGACGGTACGTTCTGGAAGCTGCGTGAAGTCTCGTTGACGGCAACCGCACCGGCGTCGTGGGCGAACCGGCTCGGCGTGGGCGACCTCGCCCTCACGATCTCCGGCCGCAACCTGGCGACGTGGACGGATTACACCGGCTTCGACCCGGAAATCAACTTCAACGGCACGTCGAACTTCAGCACCGCCGAGTTCCTGACGCAGCCGCAGGTCCGCTACTTCACCGCTCGCCTTTCCATTGGCTGGTAAAAACTTCAGTCCGGGTCCAGCGTCCGGGGACGACGTCAGACATCGTCCTCTGGACCTGGCACTCCGGACTTGCACCGGAGACATACATGCGCAAGAAGCTATCCATACTGTTAGGCGCTGCACTGCTGGCGACGGCATGCAGTCCCGATGACCTCCTCGACGTCGATGACGTCGACGTGCTCGACCCGAGCACGCTCAACTCGAAGGAAGCGTTGCCCACGCTGCTGGCCGGTTCGCTGTCCGCGTTCCAGATCGCCTACAGCGGCGCGGGTGACCTCAGCAACGGCGGCCACGAGGGCATGGTCAACATGTCCGGCCTGCTCGCCGACGAATACATCCATGCCGAAACGTTCCCCGACCGGCAGGGCGTCGACGTGCGCAGCATCGCCGCCGGCAATGGATCGGTGAAGGGTGTGTTCTTCGACCTCAGCCAGGCGCGCGCGTTCGCGGACCTGGCGAGTTCGCGCTACAACACGTTCGACCAGGGTGTGGAAGGGCATTCCGAAGTGTTGGCGCTCGCGGGATACTCGTACCTGTTCTTCGCCGAGTACTTCTGCTCGGGTGTTCCGTTCAGCACGCTGACCGAAGACGGTGTCGAGTTCGGGCAGCCGCAGACTCGCGAGGAGATTCTCGCCATCGCGCTGGCCAAGTTCGACTCGGCGCTCACGTTTGCGAACGACAACCAGAACACCGAACTCGCCAACCTGGCGATGGTCGGTCGTGGCCGGGTGCTGCTCAACCAGGGCAATTTCTCGCAGGCCGGCGCCGCGGTGACCACCGTACCCACGAACTTCGAGTACCTGATCGAGGGTTCGGACAACTCCACGCGGCAGAACAACGGCATCTGGAACTACACGGTCAACTTCTTCGGCTTCAGCGTGCCGGAGCAGGAAGGCGACAACGGCCTGCCGTTCCGGTCGGCGGATGACCCGCGCGTGCCCTGGTTCGATTCCGGCGACGTGGGCTTCGACGGCGAGACGCCGTTCTTCGTGCAGGACAAGTATCCGGAAATGAGCTCGAACACGGTGCTCGCGTCAGGCATCGAGGCGCGGCTGATCGAGGCCGAGGCGGCCCTGCAGGCGAACAACACGGGCACGTTCCTGTCGGTGATCAACACACTGCGCCAGGATGCCGGGTTGAACACGGTGGCGTTGCCGGGGACGCAGGCATTGCGGATCGACCTGCTGTTCCGTGAACGCGCGTTCTGGCTGTACCTCACCGGTCACCGGCTGGGTGACCTTCGCCGGCTCGTCAGGCAGTATGGCCGGACGCAGGACACGGTGTTCCCGACGGGGAATTATCACAAGGGCGGCGAGTACGGGTCCGACGTGAACTTCCCGGTGTCGTCGGATGAGCGGAACAATCCGAATTTCGAGTCGTGCCTGGATAGGAGCGCCTGATTTCAGTTTTTGAGTTCCGGAGCGCAGAGAGTCTTCATGGCTCTCTGCGCTCATTTCTTGTTCTGGCGCATTTTGGGTTGTGATGATTTGGGCTCCGTGCGCGGCGTCGCTTCGCGAGGGTTCTGCCGCGGCTCGGG
>CAMPKM010000205.1 GCA_946887155.1 uncultured Gemmatimonadota bacterium | reverse complement strand
TTCACCAAAAACTCGCCGTAGAAGCGCTTCTCGCCGGTGGACGGATCGCGCGTGAAGGCGACGCCCGTGCCCGAGTCGTCGCCCATGTTCCCGAACACCATCGCCACGACATTCACGCCGGTGCCAAGGTCGTCGGGGATGTTGTTCGCGCGGCGATAGTCGATGGCCTTCTTGAGAGTCCACGATCGCCATACCGCCTCGATCGCGCCCCACAGCTGCGCTTCCGGATCCATCGGGAATTCCGCGCCGGTCGTGTTGCGTACGAGCGCCTTGTATTCGCTCGCCAGCGAGTGAAGGGCCGACTCGGTCAACTCGCTGTCGTTCTCGACCCGCGCCAGCAACCGTTTCGACGTGAGCAGTGCCTCGAAGCGCGAGGCTGGTACGTTGAGCACCACGTCGCCGTACATCTGGAGGAACCGGCGATAGGCGTCCCATGCGAATCGCGGATTTCCGCTCTGGGTGGACAGTCCCTTGATGGTCTCGTCATTCAACCCGAGGTTCAGGACCGTTTCCATCATTCCCGGCATCGATACGGCGGCTCCACTGCGTACGGAGACCAGCAGCGGGTTGGCCGGGTCGCCAAGCTTGCGGCCGGTGGCCTGTTCGAGATAGGCGATGTGCTGGCCGACTTCTTCGCGCAGCGCGTCCGGCACGCCGCCTGACGAGAGGTAGTCGTTGCACGCGCTGCAGGCGATGGTGAACCCCGGCGGAACCGGCACGCCCAGGTTGGTCATCTCGGCCAGGTTCGCCCCCTTACCGCCGAGGACGCTCTTCATCTCGCGCGTTCCGTCGGCGCGACCGTTCCCGAAGAAGTAGACGAGCGGAGGCATGGCGGCGAGACCAGCGGGTGACTTACATACGCGAAGTGGTACCCAAACTGACTCCCCGGGCCCGGGTCGAGCAACGGCAATCTTGCTCCGACGTCCGCTAACGCAGCCTGCGCCAGATCACGACGAACGCCACCCGAATAGCATTGGGTGAAAGGTGCACGGAGCTTCCGCTGCCCCCGCGCTCAAATGGAACACTGGGTCCCATGGACATCCCGCACATGGCCTTGGCTGGCCAGCGTGACGCCAGCGTACCCGTGGGATCGCTGCGATTCAGTGGCGGGCCGTAAAGCTCGATCGCTTCGATCTCCTCGATTGCGAAGTTGCTTATCGTCATTCCAGGGCGTGCCACGCCATCTACAAAAAGGCAGGCGCCTTCCCAACCCTCACGCGCCGGGTAAAAGCCCGCCTTCATGAAACTGACCGACCCCGGCAGGGCAGCATCCAGGGTTGTCATCAAACCGCCCTTGAGCTCCTCTCGTGAAATCATGGCCGCGGTCGTTCCCATCCAGTGCACGCGCGAGTCGAGCTCCCGATACAACTGCTCCATGTGGGCATCGCGGCTGAGCAATCCGCGCTCGACCACGAGATCCAGCTGCGTGCCACCCTTCTCGGGAACGACGATCGATTGAACCCGTGACGCGAACTGGCTGTGACGAACGCGAACGAGGTACGACCCGGGCTTCAGCAAGGGAAAGTTGAAAACACCGTCCGAACCAGTGGTATCGCTCGTGCGTCCGCCCAGGACTTCAATGCGCGCGTCAGGCACCGGAAGCAATGAGTCTTTCGCGATCACTGACCCGAAGAGCCCACTGCGGGTCGCAGTGACTTCGACGCCGGTCAGTACCTGCACAAGGCCTTCGAGCGTGACGTCGATATCCACGACACCTCGCGCCGCATCGACCGTACGATCCTGAGGGCGATACCCAACAAATGTCACTCGGAGGGCGTGTGCACCCGGCGTAACTCCCAGGAAGCTGAACTGGCCATCACGGTCAGTACGCGTTTCTCGCCTGCCGCTGGTGGGGTCGAGAACGACCAGAGCGTGCTCGATGGGCCGTCCCGTCTCGTTTCGCACAATTCCGCGAAGCGTACCGGTCACGTCCTGGGCCCGAAGAACGACGGGTGCAATCAGGAACAACAGCCCAAGGACACGCGACACCGTTCCCATCTTCGCTCTCCGAAGAGGACGGCGGTCCTACCCACTGGCGTCCTCGAGGGTTCCGGGACGCCAATCGGCTAGCTCGTACCTACCAGATGAAGCTTGTCCGAGACGGTGGGAGGGGCGGTCGGATATTCGCCGGAGAAGCAGGCGTGGCAGAAGCCGGTCGGTCCATCGGGCACGGCCGCCAGCATTCCCTCGAGCGGGAGGTACCCGAGCGAGTCAACACCGATTCGCGTCGCGATCTCCTCGATGGAATAGTTGGCCGCGATGAGCTCCTCTTTGCGCGGCGTGTCGATGCCGTAATAGCACGGCCCGGTGATCGGTGGCGACGAGACGCGCATGTGCACCTCGCGGGCGCCGGCGTTCCGGATCATCGCGACCAGTCCCCTGGTCGTCGTACCACGCACGATCGAGTCGTCGACCATGACTACGCTCTTGCCGGCAAGGACTTCCTTCACCGGATTGTACTTGACCTTGACCTTGGCGTCGCGATCACCCTGCGACGGCTGAATGAACGTCCGGCCGACATAGTGATTGCGGATGAGCGCCATCTCGAGCCTGAGCCCCGATTCTTCCGCATACCCAACCGCCGCGGCGTTGGACGAATCGGGAACGGAGAACACGAGGTCAGCGCCGGGCGACGGCTGTTCCCTGGCGAGTTGCCTGCCGAGCGCCCGCCGGGCACGGTCGACCGATCCGCCGAACACGTAGCTATCCGGACGCGCGAAGTAGACGTGCTCGAACACGCACCGCTTGAGCGGCAACGCAGGCAACTGGAGCGAGCGCACGCCTTCGGCGTCGACGGCCACGATCTCGCCCGGTTTGATCTCGCGTTCCAACTTGGCGCCGACGATGTCGAGGGCGCAGGTCTCCGACGCAAACACATAGGCGTCGCCAAGCCGGCCCATAACGAGTGGCCGCCAGCCGCGGGGATCGCGCGCCGCCATCAGGGTGTTCCCCACCGAGACGAGCAGGCTCGCCGCGCCAACGACCTTGGCCATCGCGTCGGCCAGCCGATGCTCAGGCTTGGCCGACGAAGAGCGCGCCATGAGGTGCACCAGCACCTCCGAATCCATCGACGACGAAAAGATCGATCCCCGATCCTCGAGGTCGCGCCGGAGCTCGACGGCGTTCACGAGGTTCCCGTTATGCGCCAGCGTGATGTGGCCGTCGCGGAACCGTGCGACGATCGGTTGCGCGTTGTCGAGCGTCGATGAACCGGCGGTGCTGTACCGCGTGTGGCCGATGGCGAGGCTTCCCTGGAGCGGCGCCACGTCAGCCGCGGTGAAGCCCTCGGAAACGAGCCCCATCTTGCGGACGCTGCGCGCCTGGCCGTCGGGGTCGATGGCCACGATGCCCGCCGACTCCTGTCCGCGATGCTGCAATGAATAGAGGCCGAGGTGCGTCAGCGCCGCTGCGCGCGGATGTCCCCAGACTCCGAAAATGCCACACATGTCTACTCCAAGAGTTCAAGCCCAATCGCCAATCACAAATCGCCAATCACAAATCGCCAATCACAAATCGCCAATCGCCAATCGCCAATCGCCAATCGTCAATCGTCAATCGTCAATCGTCAATCGTAAATCGTAAATCGTCAATCGACCGATACCGCCACCTTCGACATCATCGCCGGGATCGCACCGTGATACGCCGCACCCAATCGCGAGAGCGGCGCCTGGAACCACTGCATCCCGATGCTGATGCTCAGTGGATCCCCGGGTGCCCCGACTCGTCCGATTTCCGCCGCCGGCACCAGGTGCCGGTTGGCGATGGCCAGCACCGCCGCCGGATCCGGCGTCGACACGATCACCCGCCCCTGGGCTTCACCAAAGAGCAGGGCACGATTCGACAGCGTCGACCAGGCACTCAGGTCCACCGTGGCGCCCATCGGGGCGTCCTCATCCATCACGCAACACTCGGCCAGCGCTACCGCGAGCCCGCCGTCGCTGCAGTCGTGCGCCGACGCCACCGTACCGTCGGCCATCGCTTCGAGCAGCGCCTCGATCAATCTCGCTTCTGCTTTCAGGTCACACGCCGGCGGCCGTCCCGCCACCACGCCGTGGATCCAGCGCAGGTACTCGCTTGCGCCCAGTTCGGCGGTGTTGTCACCAAGAAGGATAATCGAATTGCCGGTCGTCCTGAAGACGGCGGTCGTCGCGTGCGACACGTCTTCGAGCAGGCCGACCATGCCGATGGTCGGCGTCGGATACACCGCGCCTGTCGGACTTTCGTTGTAGAGCGACACGTTGCCGCCGGTCACCGGGGTGCCTAACACCTCACACGCCTCGCCCATGCCGGCCACGGCCTCGCGGAACTGGAAGAACACTTCCGGCTTCTTCGGGTTCCCGAAATTCAGGCAGTTGGTGATGGCCATCGGCCGACCGCCGGTGCAGGCGACGTTGCGCGCTGCTTCGGCGACCGCGATCCGTCCGCCGACCCGCGGGTCGAGGTAGACGTACCGTCCGTTGCAGTCGGTCTTGAGGGCCAGCGCCCGCTTCGTGCCCCGCAGCATGACCACGGCGGCATCCGCCGGCCCGGGACCCACGATTGTGCTCGCGCGGACCGTGCTGTCGTACTGCCTGACGATCCACGCCTTGCTGGCGACGGTTGGGGACGCGAGCAGCCGCTCGAGGGTCCACATCGGTTCGGACTCCTCAGCCTTCTCCGGAATGCTGTCCACGTCGCGTTCACGCAGGGCACGGATGACCTCACTCTCCCGCGCTTCGGGCGAATACATCGGGCAGTCGGTCACCAGGCGAGAGCCCGGAAACTCAGCCACCACCCGATCATGCTCCTTCACCCGGTACACGGGTTCGGCGATGACTTCGCCGATGACCTCAGCCGCGAGGTCCCACTTGGCCAGGATGGCCTGGACCTGCGCTTCGCGACCCTTGAGCGCCACGACCAGCATGCGCTCCTGTGATTCGCTGAGCAGGATCTCGTAAGGCGTCATGCCTTCCTCGCGCAGCGGCATCTTCGTCACGTCGATCTCCACACCCACATCGCCGCGCGCCGCCATCTCGGCCGACGAACTCGTCAGGCCCGCGGCGCCCATGTCCTGGATCGCGACGATGTGGCCACTCCGGATCAGCTCCAGCGACGCTTCGAGCAGCAGCTTCTCCGTGAACGGATCGCCGACCTGCACGCGCGGCCGCTTGGCTTCGCTTTCGTGCGACAGATCCTCAGAAGCGAACGACGCCCCGTGAATACCATCGCGACCCGTGCGAGCGCCAACGGCGATGATCGGGTTACCGACGCCGCTGGCGACGGCGCGGATCAATTCCTCCTCGCGCATGACGCCGACGCACATCGCATTGACGAGCGGGTTGCCGGCGTAGGCGTCGTCGAACACGACTTCGCCGGCGACGGTCGGCACGCCCATGCAATTGCCATAGTCGCCGATGCCCTTGACCACCCCGGCGACGAGCCAGCGCGTACGCGGGTGATCGAGTCCGCCAAAGCGCAGCGAGTTGAGCAAGGCGATCGGCCGCGCGCCCATGGTGAACACGTCGCGGAGAATTCCGCCCACGCCGGTTGCCGCGCCCTGATATGGCTCGACCGCCGACGGATGGTTGTGCGACTCGATCTTGAACGCGACCGCAAGTCCGTCCCCTACCGCAATCACGCCGGCATTTTCACCCGGCCCCTGCAGCACGTACGGCGCCTTCGTCGGCAGCGTCTTGAGCAGGGGGCGCGAGTGCTTGTAGGAGCAATGCTCGCTCCATAACGCGCTCACGATGCCTAACTCGGTGAAGGTCGGCGTCCTGCCGAGCATGGCCACGAGGATGTCGTACTCCCCGGGGGTGAGTCCGTGCTCGGCGACGAGCGCCGGGGTGATGACGGGATCGCCGG
>CAMPKM010000204.1 GCA_946887155.1 uncultured Gemmatimonadota bacterium | reverse complement strand
TCTCGACACCGTGTACGCCGATGTTGGTGCTGTTGGCGTTGATGTCGATACCGAACACCCTGTCGGACGCATTATTCGTCAGATCGAGAACCTCAATCGGCTCCGAGTACAGTTCCTGTCCGGCTGGCGTCCCGGATGGATCGTAAAGGGCGAGGACACGACCTGCCCTGCCTCCGGTGTTGGCTTCACCGAACGCGACGCGTCGGCGATCGCCGCCTACCGCAACAAAGTTGGTATCCGGCAGTGCGAGTGAGGCAACATCGATGTCGTGGACTGCGGCGATGTTACCGTTGACCGGGGCGCCCCGCAGCTGCGCGACAATGACATCAACGTCGTTGTCACTGGCGCAAACCTGGGTGGACGGATCGTTACCGGGCGTGTGTTCGCAAATAGTGAGGATATCCGGGAAACCGTCAGCTCCCTTGTCCAGATACACCCAGTCGGAGTTGAAGATTGCGACCTCGTTCAACTTCTTGGTGGCGTATTGCCAGATCTGGCGCGGCTCGGTACGCGTATCCAGGAAGTTGTCGATGCGACGCAGGGTACCAGGGGTCGCCGCGTCGGTCGGCCGGGTGCTGTAGTAGAGCGCACCGCTCGCCGATTGTGCGATGTACTGCGGCCGGTCTGAATAGTCTATGGGACCGTTGAGGGTATACTTCTTCTCGTTCGTCTGTTGATCGACCGACACGGTCAGTACGAAAACGTACTCGTTGGAGGTCTTCACGCGACCATCTTCACGACGCTGCAGAAGGTTCACCTTCGAGATGTTCGTACCGCCCGAATTCGCCACCAGGAGCAGCGATCCCGAGTTGTCGATGGCCATGCCCCAGGGCATGGCGCCGACCGAAACGGCGGGCAGCGGCGACAGCGTGCTGCTGTACGACCACGCTTCGAGCTGGTTCTTGTTGATGTTGGAGACGTAGACGTTGCGGCGCACACTGTCGACCGCGATGTCGGCGCCAAGGCTGCCGGCGGGCATCGGGTAGGTAAGGCCGTAGGCGTACACGACGGGATCACGCTTGCCGAGGCTGTCGGCGCTCACCGGCACGCTGGCGCCGGTCGGCACCGCATACCCGATGCGGCCCGCGGCGTCGATCGCGTAGGCGGTGATGAACAAGTTCTGGCCGCGCAGCATCGTCGGCCCGTTGAAGGCCAGGCGACGCGAGACCTGCTGGATCGGCACGGCGAGGGTATCCGCCTTGCGATGCTGGATGATTCCCGCCTGGTCCTTGGCGATGAAGCCCACGATGCGCACGAAGCCATCCGTGTCGCGGGCAAAGACATCGATCGAATCCGGCGTTTCGAGACGCGGTGCCACCGTCTGGAAGACGAGGGGCGACGTCTGGTCGGCGCCAGGCGCGATGATGCGGACCGTGACCGCCTGTCCGCTGGCGCGCAGGCCTTCGCGATTTTCCGCGAACGGCGTGATGGTGAATGTCGTACCAACAGTGGCCGTGCCGGCGATGGCGATCAAATAGTTCACCGTATCGGCCATGGGCAGCGGTTCGGCGAACAGCGTGCTGTCGGCGCGGTTGAGTCCTGCGCCGGTGGCGCGGAACCCGACCTTGGAAATGCCGGTGCTGTCCGTCACCGAGAGATTGAACGCGTACGTACCGCCGGCGAACACCGTACCGGACGGGCTGAGCACGAGCACGCGCGGAACGTTGGGATCGAACGCGGTGGCAACGATCTGCGCGACCGCACCGTTTCCGGCGCCGTCGGCCACCGTGGTCTGCACGGACACCTGCTGGCCGGAGCGAACCCCGGCGAGCGAAATGTCGACGACACGATCTACTTCCCGCAGGCCGCCAAGTTCGATGCTATCGACATCGATCAGCACCGTGTCGGCAAAAATACGGGTTACTGCATAGTACAGCGCGGCGTTGTCACTGGCCTGGATGCGCACCTGGAGCGGCGTGCGCACGGAGACCGTATCGCCTTCGGTACCGATCGCGCCTTCGAGGCTGATCGAGACCAACGGGATCACGCGGTCATCGCCGGTCGACGCGATATCCGTCGCCCCGCACGACGCCATCCCGAGGATGGCGAGCGTGCCAGTGGCCACAGAGGCCGCGCGATGCATGAAATGCCTCATCGTCTGGGACTCCGTGGAAGTCAGTTCTGGTCGTAGTTAGGCGGACGAACGGCTTCGCCTTCGTCGATGATGTGCGGCGTGATCAGGATCAGCAGGTCGCGCTTTTCCTCGCGGGTATCCGTCTGCGAGAAGAGGCGGCCGATGAGCGGCAGGTCCGAGAGCAGCGGGATGCCGGACTTGTTCTTGGTGACCGAGGTCTGCGTGAGTCCGCCGATGACCGCGGTCTCACCATCGCTCACCAGGAGCTGCGTCGAGGCGTTGCTCTTCGGGATCGTGAAGCCGAGGTCGCCGCCGATGATACGCAGTTCCGACTGCTCCGCCTGGATCGACATGCGGACCTGGCGGTTGTTCGTGATGTGCGGGGTGACGGTAAGAATGATACCGGTCTCCTTGAACTGCACATTGGCTCGAGCCGGCACACCAACGGCGCCGGCGGCGCCGGCGTCGATGACCCGGACCGGCGTTTCTTCACCGGACAGCATCTTTGCCTCACGATTGTCGAGCGTCACGATGCTGGGTTCAGCCTGGACGTCAGACAACTGCTGCTCGCGAAGCGCGTCGAGGAACGCGGTGATGCTGTACTTGCCGAGCGCGGTCGAGAACAGGAGGTTCAACGCCGAGCCGTTGCGATACTTGCGCGAGGCGTTGCCCAGACCGGCGATGACTTCACCGCCCAGTTCGACCCGCCCCTCGCGACTGTCCGCGGCGTCGCTGCCGGGAAGATTGCGCGGGACGAGGTTATTGAAATACGCGGCCGAGCTGCCGAGATCGTAGCTCAGGCCAAGCTGTTCGATGGAGGTGCGGCTGACCGAGATGATCTTCGCCTTGAGCGCGACCTGCGGCGTGCGGACGTCGAGCTGGCGGATGTAGCCCATCAGGCCGGGCAGGCGCGAGCTGACTTCCGTCACGATCAGCGTATTCGTGCCGCTGTCGGCGGCCACGCTCCCGCGAACGACGCAATTCTGCTGCTGCATGCTGCCGCCGCCCTGGGTGTTGTTTGCGGCCACCGCGGCCACGCCGCCGACCGGACAATCCTTCGAGAGCAGTCCCTGCACCGTCTGGACCAGCGAGCCGGCCGAGACGTAGTTGACGTTCACCATCTCGATGCGCAGCGGTTCACTCGACTGGCGCAGCAGGATGTTTTCGTAGCTGTCGACAACGATGATGCCCGAGTTTTCCTCGGTGGCCGCCAGGCCATGCGCGTCGAGAATCGCCTTCATGGCGACGTCCCACGGCTGGTCCTTGATTTCAGCGGACACGGTGCCGGTGACGGCCTTGCCGCGAACGATCGTGCGACCCGAGTATTCCGCGAATGACGCCAGGACGTCGGCGATCTGCGCGTCTTCCCAGGTGATCGTGATGCGGCGCTGCTGCGGCTGCTGCGACGTGGCCGGTGCCGGAGTGCGCGGCACGATGACTTCCATTTCCTGCGCGCGGAACAGCTCCGGCTGCACGGCCGGCGTCACCACGACCGGCGAGGCCGGCTCGCTGGTGGCCGTCGCCACGGAACCCATCGCGACGTTTTCGGTCGGCTCGGCGCGCGGGGCTTCCGGCTTCGGGGCTTCCGGCTTCGGGGCCGCCGGCTTCGACGCCTCGGCCACGACCGACTGGTCGCGCTGCGTGGACCACGCCACGAACGTCTCGCCGCCGGTGACGGAGACGCGGATTTCACTATCCGAGCTCTTTACGGCATACTGGCGCTTGCTGTCCAGGTCGAGCACGACGCGGACGACGGTCGGGCTGTACTGCGAGACGCGGATGTTGCGGATGCCGCCTCGCGCCTTGCGGTCATAGGCCCTGCCTAACGCGTTGAGGCGTGCGCCGGTCAGGTCCAGGACAATACGGTCCGGTGCCTCGATCGCGAAATCGGCCACCTGTACCGCACCGGTAACAGCGATGACGACATCGGCCCGCCCTTCGCCGGGAACGACGCTGAGGGCGGTTACGGCCCCCGCCGCCGGTTGGAGCGCGGCGCGCGCGGGTCCGTCAATGTGCGCGGCGCTCGCGTGGCCGACGCCAACACTCAGCGCGGCGGCCGCGGTGGCAGCCAGCGTACGAATTCGCCTCATTGCGAGCTCTCCTTTTTGGGATCGGCCATCGTCAGGGACTCCTGCCGGCTGAAGCCGAACTCCTCGATGGTGAACGTGATTTCCTTCTTGTTGATGCGCGCGACGCGCATGCGGCCCAGTGACTCGCCGACGCGGACGCGGTACTGCTCCTTGGTGCCGAGATCGCGGAGGACCGCCACCGACCCGCCCTTCGGGTCATAGGCGATCGATGTGACGCGCAACTCCGTGATCAGGGGGCGCAACTCTCCATAGGACATGAGCGACACGAACGGATCGCGCCGGCCGTCCCGAGCGTAGCGGAACGACTCGCGCGCGAGGCTCGACAGCGTCTCGGGCGCGGGTGTGGAACCAGCCGACGCCTGCGTGGCGTGCGTGCCGGATGCGGATGCCTGCCGCCCGGTCGAGTCCTGCGACTCGGTCATGCGGCGGGTATGCTCGTTGGTGGCGTTGACCGCGCGCGTGGCGGCGGCCTTCGACTTCGTAAGTGGGGGCAACGACTGGGCGGGCGCGATGTTCGCCCCCGCGATCGTGGCCGCCATCACCAGTGACGCAATCTTCATTACTGGCCTCCCTGCGCCGCCGGCGCGGTCCGGATCACGTAGGTCTGGATCTCGAACTTCGACTCGACGGCCGCCGTGCCCGCCGGGGCCAGCTTCACCGCGTTCGCGTTCCTGTTGCCGGACAACCCGAGGTTCAGGTTGACGGGTGCGACGATGCGCGTGAGCGACCCGACGTTGGTCAGGAACTCGCCTAACGCGTGATAGCCACCGGTCACGGAAACCTTGTAGCGATAGGTATCGAACATCTCGCCCTGGATGATCGGCTGCGGCTCGAGGCTGGCGATGTCCAGGCCTTCGCGGCGCGCGGCCGTGGAGACCTGTTCGATCAACGAGGGCAGCTCGTTACCGGTGGGCACGAGCAGCCGCATGACCTCGAGGTCGCGGCCGTATCGCTCGGCCTCGGCCTCGAGTTCGGCCGCCGTTCCCTGCGCGATGCGCGCGCGGGCGTTGGCGTTCCGGGCATCGAGCGTATCCAGCCGCGTCGTGAGCTCGGCGAGCTGGGTATGCTTCGGCGTCCAGACGAAGTTCCAGTAGAGGGCCGCGAGGGCGATTGCCACCACGGCGCAGGCAACCATTTTCTGGTCGCGCGGATTCTTGGGCAGGAGGGCCATGGCGCTTATCTCACCGAGAGCGAAACAGGTTGTGTCAGGATCATGGAGCTGTCGGGACGCTCGTATTGCGCCTCGAGGGTGAACTCCGTGACTTCCTTTCCTTCGACCAGCGCCATCTCGGACCGCGCCAGCTGGACTTTCTGGATGAACGGCGAGGATTCGAGCAGCTTCATGAACCGCGTGAGCGCCTGGATGTCGACCGTGTTGCCGACGAGGCGGAACTTCGCCGGCTCGGGCAGCACCACCGGTTTGGCCGAGTCGCCCGGCGCGGGCGCCGGTGCGGCGCCCGGGGGCGCCGACTGCGGCGCGGCCACGGCCAGCGTCTTGAGCCACGTGTAAGGCGGCAGCGCGCGGCTGACCTCGTCCATGACGTGCGGCCAGATGAAGCGGTCGGCGTCGATGGCCTTGATGATCTCGAGCTGCTTGACCACCGAGTCGCGCTTCGCCTCGGCCGAACGCCGCTGGCGGAGCACGACGGCGAAGCGCGCCGAGTCGGCCACAGCCTGCTC
>CAMPKM010000203.1 GCA_946887155.1 uncultured Gemmatimonadota bacterium | reverse complement strand
AGCGGCGTTGGTCGTGCACCCATTCCGCGAGTTACATTGTCGCCGCCCGCACGTTTCGTGGTCGCCGACACCGAGTCTCTGCCTTGATCAATCTTTTCGACTATGAACGGGAAGCCGCGCGACGAGTCGAGCCGGCGGCGTGGGGGTACATATCGGGGGGCGCCAACGACGAGGTCACGTTAGGCGCGAACCGCGCGGCGTTCGACCGCATCGTGATCCGGTATCGCACGATGGTGGACGTGACCACCCGCGACCTGCGGACCACCGTGTCAGGCAGCCCGGTTTCGATGCCGGTGCTCGTGGCCCCGACGGCGATGCAGAAGCTCGCGCATCCGGACGGCGAATGTGCGACGGCTCGCGCCGCACGCGCCGCGGGGACCATCATGGTCACGAGTACGACCGCAACCACGCGGCTGGGTGACGTGATCGCCGCGTCGCCGGGTCCGATGTGGTTCCAGTTGTACCTGTACCAGGATCGCGGCAAGTCACGCGCGCTGATCGAGGAAGCGGTTCGGGCGGGATACCAGGGGGTCGTACTCACGGTCGACGCGCCCCTCCTCGGACGCCGGGAACGCGACATCCGTTCGGGATTCACACTGCCGAAGGGCATGACGATCGCCAACGCCGCCATCGCCGGGATGGACGTCGTTCCCGAAGCCAGCGACGAGGCGTCAGGGCTGATGCTCCACTTCCGTTCGTTGCACGATCCGGCGTTGACGCCGAAGGATGTGGCCTGGGTCCGCGAGGTGAGCGGGCTTCCGGTGATCGTCAAGGGTATCGTGCGCGGAGACGATGCCGCGCGGGCGGTGGAGCATGGCGCGCAGGGGATCGTGGTCTCCAATCACGGCGGGCGACAACTCGACTCCGCCATTCCGTCGATCATGGCGCTGCCCGACGTCGTGGACGCGGTCGCAAATCGGGCGGAGGTGTATGTTGACGGCGGGATCCGACGGGGGACGGACGTCCTCAAGGCGCTGGCGTTAGGCGCCCGGGCGGTCCTCGTCGGCCGGCCGGTGCTCTGGGGGCTGGCGGTCGATGGCGAACGAGGCGTTCAGAACGTGCTCGAGCTGCTGCGGCAGGAGTTGGACCTGGCGATGGCGCTGGCGGGCGCACGCAACGTCAGCGAAATCACGAGAGACCTGGTGTCGGGAATCTCGGGAATCTTGGGAATCGGGAATCGGGAATAGAATAGGGAATAGGGAATAGGGAATGGTGAATCGTGAATCGTCGGTGATTTCTTGAACACGGAAGGGCCGCTCTGGACACCTTCACCCGAGCGGGTGCGTGAGTCACACCTGAGACGATTCGTCGATCATGTGGGACTCAGTACTCGGCCGGGCGAAACGGACGTCGATTACGATCATTTGTACCAGTGGTCGATCACCCACCCGGAGCAGTTCTGGCCGGCGCTCTGGCGCTACACAGGCGTGATCGCCCACGAGCGGCCGGGCAGGGACCCGTGGGATGAGGTCGTGATCGGGCTGGAACGCATGGCGCCGCCCAACCCCGCCATCGGCCCACGCTGGTTTTTCGGCTCGGAACTCAATTTCGCCGAGAACCTGCTACGGTATTCGGACGATCGGGAGGCGCTCGTTTCATGGAACGAAGCGGGCCGGCGCACCTCGATGTCGTATGCGGCATTGCGGGAGGCGGTGTCCGCTGCTGCGGCAGCGCTCGAGGCGCAGGGCGTAGGGCCGGGAGACCGTGTCGCCGGCTTCATGCCTAACGTTCCGGAAACCGTGGTCGCGATGCTCGCCACCGCCAGCCTCGGCGCCATCTGGTCGTCGTGCTCACCTGATTTCGGCGTCAAGGGAGTCCTGGATCGTTTCGGCCAGATCGAGCCTCGCGTGCTGTTCACCGCCGATGGCTATCGTTATGCGGGCAAGGAGATCGATTCGCTCGGACGTGTGCGCGAGATCGTGTCCCAGATCGGATCCATCGAGCGCGTGGTCGTGGTGCCGTATCTGCGCGATGAGTTGAGGCTGACGGACAGCAAGGCCACCTCGTGGGGCGACTTCATCGGCGCACGGGGCACGGGGCACGGGGCACGGGAGGCCGATTCCCCATCGTTTCCCGTTCGACCATCCCCTCTACATCATGTACTCGTCAGGCACCACCGGCCTGCCCAAGTGCATGGTGCATGGCGCCGGCGGGACGCTGCTGCAACACCTCAAGGAGCACCAGCTTCACACCGACCTGACCCGCGACGACCGCCTCTTCTACTTCACGACGTGCGGCTGGATGATGTGGAACTGGCTGGTGAGCGCGCTCGCCACCGGCGCGACGCTGATCCTGTACGACGGTGCGCCCCTCGCGCCGAATGCCAGCATCCTCTGGGACATGGCCGAAGCCGAACGGATCACCGTGTTCGGTACCAGCGCCAAGTACATCGCCGCGGCGGAGAAGGCTGGCCTCGAGCCTGGCCGCACGCACGACCTCTCGGCGTTGCGCACGATTCTCTCGACCGGCAGCCCGCTGGCAGGCCCTGGATTCGACTACGTGTACGACAAGGTCAAGCGCGACGTCTGCCTGAGCAGCATCAGCGGCGGTACGGACATCATCGCCTGCTTTGCGTTAGGCAACCCGGCCGGTCCCGTCTGGCGCGGCGAGCTGCAGGTCCGGGGACTCGGCATGGCGGTCGATGTCTACGGCGAGGATGGCAAGCCTGTCCGCGGCGAACCCGGAGAACTCGTCTGCACGAAGCCGTTTCCCAGCATGCCGATCGCGTTCTGGAACGATCCCGACGGCGCCAAATACCGCGCCGCGTACTTCGAGCAGTATCCCGGCGTCTGGCGGCACGGCGACTGGGCCGAGCTGACCGAACATGGCGGGATGATCATCACTGGTCGCAGTGACGCGACGCTGAATCCGGGTGGTGTGCGAATCGGGACTGCCGAGATCTATCGCCAGGTGGAACAGTTGCCCGAGATCGTGGAGAGTCTCGTGATCGGCCAGGAGATCGGCGATACACATGACCGCGATGTGCGAATCGTTCTGTTCGTTCGGCTGCGTGAGGGCGTCACGCTTGACGATGCCTTACGAGAACGGATCAAGCGGCAGGTGCGCGAGAATGCGAGTCCGCACCACGTGCCCAAGGTCATCGTACAGGTGGCAGATATCCCGCGCACGATCAGCGGAAAGATCACCGAGATGGCGGTGCGGGAAGTCGTGCATGGGCGGCCAGTAAAGAACGTGGATGCCCTGGCAAATCCTGCTGCCCTGGAACTCTTCCGGGACCTGCCCGAACTCCGCGGCTGACTGGGACTAGCCGGACATACACTATTGCCGGGAGCGGGCCGACCGGCACACGTTACAGGCGCACTCTCCGGAGGTACCGATGCGCCGGATCGGCTTGGTGGCGTGGCTGATCTCGATCACCGCCTCCGCTACGGCGCACGCTCAGGTCGTGCGCGGGACGGTGACCGAGCGTGTGAGTGGCCAGCGCCTTTCCGGTGTCGTGGTCAGCGTCGCCAGTGCAACGGACTCATCGGGTCCGGGTGGCATCCGTCATGCGCTCACGAGCGTCACCGGCGAGTTCGCCATCACCATTCCGGGCGCGGGGTCGTACGTCCTCAGCGCCAAGCGCATCGGGGTCGCCCGGTTTTCTACGCCCGTGTTCGAAATGCGTTCGGGGGAGAGCCGGCGGTTCGAAGTGGTGCTCGAACGCTTCGAACAGCGCCTGCCTAACGTGGCAGTGAGCGCCACCAACCTCTGTCTTCCAAGGCGGGACCAGCTGAAGACATTCGTGGCATTGTGGGACGAGGCACGCACCGCCTTGATTGCCTCAGAACTGTCGGTAGAGGATATGCGCATCACGGGGTGGCTTTCACAATACCAGCGATCGTTGGACCCGGCGTCCCTCCGGATCCTGCAGGACCAGCGATCGGTCGCGGAAGGCGTCTACGATCGCCCCACCCGAAGCATCAGCGGTGATTCGCTCGCCAAGGTCGGCTATTGGCGAAAGCAGGATGCCGACACGATGGTGTTCTACGGGCCGGACGCCGAGGCGTTGCTGTCGGATGCGTTTCAGTCGGGCCATTGCTTCGAGGTGGTGCAGGGACGTGGCGATCATCGTGGCTTGATGGGGCTCTCCTTCCGGCCCCGCCAGAACAGGGTGATGGGCGGCATCAATGGCACGATCTGGCTCGATGGGTCGAACTTCGAGCTGCGGTTCGTCGAGTTCCGGTATACGAACCTGATCACGATTCCGCGATCGCCGCACCTTGGTGGCGAGGTGCATTTCATTCGGCATGAAACCGGGGCCTGGTTCGTCAGGCGCTGGTTCATCCGGATGCCGCTCTTTCCGACGATCCGGCCGGCGATAGGCGGCGCGGGTTTCGCGCGAAGTGCGCCTCGGCCCACCGTACACCGGATCATAGAACAGGGTGGTGGGCTTTTCACGCCACAGCTTCGCACGTGGGAGAAGCCAGGGTTCATCGAAGGGGTGATCATGGATAGTACGGGACGCCGGCCACTGCGCGAAGCAATGGTTTCATTGTCAGGCACTCCGTACTCCACCGAAGTCGACGCCGAGGGCCGCTTCCGATTCGACAGCATTCCGCCGGGTGCGTACACGCTGCTCGCATCTCATCGCGATTACGCCGACCTTGGGCAACTTGCGGCGAGCGATCCGCTGAATGTCGTCGCGAGTGAAACGTATCAGAGCAGGATGCGAGCTGTTACTACCGCCGAGCTGCTCAACTCGTTATGCGAGGCGAAGCCTGTCGATCCAAAGCGAGCGACACTGCGAGTCGTCGTTCTTCATTCCGATAGTGGGACCGCGGTCAGTGGGGTTTCTCTGGCGCTCCAATGGGAAAAGCCGACGCGAGTTGATATCAGGGCGGCGGAGTCCTTCCCAGCCGTGCAGACGATGACGGACGAGAGCGGCGCTGCAACATTCTGCGGGGTTCCCGCAGGCGAGAGCCTGGAATTGCTTCTTCTCCGTTCAGATGATCTTGCGGATGTTGTGGCGGGCCAGCGTTCTGTCCGTGTGACCTCTTTCATACTCCACCCCGGCGAGGTCGTGAGCAGGACGGTCTCAATCAGGCCACCGAGATAATTTTCCGTAAAAGGTGTACTGACCCCTTTTCGACCGCGTTAGCCGAGGAGTTTGTGGCGGATTGGGGGAGTCAGGGCGCGGTGGCCGATCGAGTCGCGCGCGCGTTCGGCCAGGCACTGGGCAAAACGGGGTCAGACGCCGTTTTTTGGAAACGGCGTCTGACCCCGTTATTCGGGCATGAAACGCTGCTTGGGGGCGTCAGGACGCGTATACGGCCACGCTCGAGGGCCGAAAAAGAGCGTCTGACCCCGTTCTATTAAAACGGCGTCTGACCCCGTTAGCCGAGGAGTTTGTGGCGGATTGGGGGAGTCAGGGCGCGGTGGCCGATTGAGTCGCGTGCGCGTTCGGCCAGGCGCTGCGTCAACTCCTGAAGCACCTGGGAGCGCGATTTCGTGACGCGCTGGAGCGAATAGCGCGCAATCCCGAATGCGCTTAGCACCGTTCCCACGATCGCCGGCGCCACGAGGATCGGCATGCTGAGCGCTCCCACCGTGATGCCGATGATCGGGCCCATCGCCCCACCACCACCGCCTCCGATCACGCCGCCATAAATCGCGGCGATCAGGTCCTTCAGTCGTTCGCCCACGTAGATGTTGGTGCGACCGTCCCGGACAAAAACCGAGATCTGCACCTTTCGCTGCCGGTCGGCCGACGTCCAGTTGAGCGAGCGCCCGACCACGCTGACCACTCCATTGTCGTTCAGTGCCCGGCGAATCTCCTCGACCATCAGGTCGAAATCACGCTCCGGCATTTCCCCCGCGATCGTCGACTCGAACGCGATCGCGTGACG
>CAMPKM010000202.1 GCA_946887155.1 uncultured Gemmatimonadota bacterium | reverse complement strand
GCACCCCGCGAACACGTTCCTGATCAAGGCCAGTTATTGGTTCGGCCTGTAGGATGGACGATTGACGATTGACGATTGACGATTGACGATTGACGATTGTCTGCAATCTGAAGGCCCTGGTGCGCGAAGTCTGGTCAAGCGGCAGCCCACGTCCTGACGGCCGAGCCGGCCGCTAAGCTCGTTGCTGAGATCGACTTGACGTCGACCCGGCCCTTGCGCCGGAACCGCAACCGCATCAGCCTCACAAGACAGCAGGTTGGGCACCAGTCCTGACGCAGCCACCCCTTCGATCTCGCACCAATGCCAGTCAAGTCTACCGGCACGGCCACGATTTCCTTCGGACTCGTCTCCGTCCCCGTGCACATCTATTCGTCCGCCGAATCACGATCCAACGTGTCCTTCAACATGCTGCACAAGAAGTGCGGCACGCGCGTGAAGCAGCAGTACGTCTGCCCCAAGGACAACAACGAGGTCGTCCCGCGCGACGAGATGATCAAGGGCTACGAGTTCGCCAAGGACCAGTACGTCACGTTCACGCCCGAAGAACTGAAGGCGCTCGACGAAAAGGCGACCGGCACCATCGACATCAATGAATTCGTGCCGCTGGCCGAGGTCGACCGGGAGTACTTGGAGAAGATTTACTACCTGGGCCCGGACAAGGGCGGCGATCGCGCCTATCGATTGCTGGCCAAGGCCCTGAACGAGACCGGGCGGGCCGCGTTAGGCCAGTATGCGTCGCGCGGGCAGCAGTACCTGGTGCTGCTGCGGCCAAAGGGCGACGTCATCGTCATGGAGCAGTTGCACTACGCCGACGAGATGAAATCGTCGACCGAGGTGCCGGTCCCGGAAGGCGACGTGAAGGACAGCGAGTTGAAGCTCGCCAAGCAGCTCATCGACCAGGGCACGAACGACACCTTCGAGCCGGCGAAGTACAAGGACACCGTGCGCGAGCGCGTGCTCGAAGCCATCCAGGGAAAGGTCGAAGGCCACGAGATCACGGCCGAACCGGCGCAGGATGGCGGCGGCAAGATCATCGACCTCATGGAAGCGCTGAAGGCCAGCCTGGCCGGCGGCAGCGAGGAAGAGGAAGAAGAAGCGCCGAGGAAGAAGGCGAAGAAGAAGGCATCGTAAGGCCGCTTCGTGCGACTCCTGGCCGGCACCAGCGGCTACGCATTCAAGGAGTGGAAGGGCTCGTTCTATCCGGAGGTCATCAAGCCGGATGGGATGCTGGGCCATTACGCCACGCGATTCCCGACGGTCGAGATCAACAACACGTTCTACCGCCTGCCGCGGGAGAACGTGATCCAGGACTGGGCGTCGCAGGTACCGGACGGCTTCACGTTCGCGATCAAGGCGAGCCAGCGCATCACGCACTTCGCCCGGCTCAAGCCGGAGTCGAAGGAACTGCTGTCCTACCTGATGCAGAGCACCGAATTGTTAGGCGACAAGCTCGGGCCGGTGCTGTTCCAGTTGCCGCCCAACATGCAGAAGGACCTCGGCCGGCTCCGGACGTTCCTCGACTTCCTGCCCGGCGGGCGCCGGTTCACGTTCGAGTTTCGCCATTCGAGCTGGTTCGACGAGGACGTCGTCGAGGCCCTGCGCGCGAAGGACGTCGCGATGACGATCATCGACCAGGATGATTTTGCCACGCCGCCGATCGCCAGCGCCTCCTGGGGGTACGTGCGCCTGCATCGATTCGATTACGACGCGCAATCCCTGGCGCAGTGGGCACAGCGGGTGAAGGACCATGGATGGTCTGATGTGTATGTCTACTTCAAGCACGACGAGGGCGTGGGGTCGGGCCCGCCGGCGGTGGACGCATTTCTCCAGCTGGTTGATCCCGCTGGTCCGGTGAACTCAACGTAGAGCCTGCATGGCGCGTATTTCAGGGGCAGGCCTTGCTCACGCCGTGACCTAACGAGCGGTCTCGGCATTCTGATAGACCCGGCGCGGAGCCATATCGCCATGCTCGTCCGTGAGACCCTGAGCGTCGCCGTCGGCGCGCTTACCGCAAACAAGATGCGTTCCCTACTCACCATGCTGGGAATCATCATCGGAATCGGATCGGTCATCGCCATGATGGCCCTCGGTCGCGGCGCCCAACAGCAGGTCACCGACCGGATCGAGGCCATGGGCACCACGCTCCTTCGGGTTGGCGCCAGCCGCGTCCGCTGGGGAGGCGTGGGTTCGGCGGACATCGCCCCGCTCAACCTCGACGACGTGGCGGCGATCCGCGAACGCTCGAAGCATGTCGTCGCGGTGCAGCCGCAGCAGGATCGCGACATGAACGTCCAGTTCACGCGCGCGAATGCCCGCATCCAGGTGACCGGCACCTCGCCTAACTACCTCACGGTGCGGAACTACCGCATGGCAGCGGGACGCATGTTCACCGACGCCGAAAATCGCGGTCTCGAACGAGTGGCGGTGGTTGGGTGGGACGTGCTGGAGGAACTCGGGCTCGATAACCCATGGGCGATCGTTGGGCAGCCGATCCGGCTCCAGGGGATGCAGTTCGACGTGATCGGCGTGCTGGACTTCAAGGGCATGGCCGGAGGACGCCAGGCCAACGAACAGATCCTGATCCCGATACGAACCGCGCGATACCGCCTCTTCGGTCGCGAGCGGCTCAACGACATCTTCGTGCTGGCACGAAATGAAGAGTCCATCCCGATGGCGATGGCCGAACTGCAGAAGGTGATCCGTCGCTCGCATCGCATCATGCCTGGCGAGGAAAATGATTTCACGATTCGCTCGCAGGTGGATTTCCTGGAGACGTTGAACCAGTCGGCCGCCACGTTCACGCTGCTCCTCGCTGGAATCGCCGGAGTGAGCCTGGTGGTTGGCGGCATCGGCATCATGAACATCATGCTGGTGTCGGTGACCGAGCGAACGCACGAGATCGGGGTTCGGAAGGCGGTCGGCGCGACGCGCATCAACATCCTGCTGCAGTTCCTCACCGAAGCGGTGGTGATCTGCGTCGTTGGCGGCGCGATTGGCGTTGCCGCCGGTGTGGGCAGCGCGTGGATGCTCAGCAACGCCTTTGCCTGGACCGTCGCCGTCAGCGCGCCGACCATCGCGCTGGCGGTCGCGTACGCCGGTGGACTTGGCATCCTGTTCGGGGTCTGGCCGGCCCATCGCGCCGCGCGCCTCGACGCCGTCGAAGCGCTGCGCTACGAGCACTAAAAAGCACCGGGAATTACAGCGAGGTCTGTGTGCGCTTGACATGTGACCTTTTGGTCACGTATTGTTGGGGCGTGTTCGATGACGATGCGGTCTTCAAGGCACTCGCGGATCCGACGCGCCGGTACCTGCTCGATCTTCTCTTCAAGCGAGAAGGGCGGACGCTGACCGAGCTCGAGTCGGAGCTCGAGATGACCAGGTTCGGGGTCATGAAGCACCTGCGCGTGCTGGAGCAGGCCGGCATCGTCGTCACTCGGAAGGCGGGCCGTGAGAAGCTGCATTTCCTGAATCCGGTACCCATCCGGATGATTCACAACCGCTGGATCGACAAGTACACCGAGCGTCGCGTCTCGGCGCTGCTCGAACTCAAGGACGAACTGGAGGCCAAGGCATGGCGGCAGAGCAAGAAGCTCGCGTAGCGACGACGCAGGTGTATGAGGTGTACATCAAGGCGTCAGCGGAGGCGATCTGGGAGGCCATCACGTCTCCCGAGTGGTCGGTCAAATACGCCTATCAGGGCGCGGTGGAATACGAACTGCGTCCGGGCGGCACGTACCGCGCATTCTCAACGGCGCCGATGAAGGCGATGGGTATGCCGGACGTCGTGATCGACGGCACGGTGGAACTCGCCGATCGGCCAAAGAAGCTCGTTCACACGTACCGGTTCCTGTTCAGCGACGCGATGAAAGCCGAAGGCTTCACGCGGGTGACGTGGGAGATCGAGAAGGTCGCGTCAGGCTTCTGCCGACTCAGCGTCGTTCACGAACTCGAGGGCGCGCCGATCATGGCGAGCATGGTGTCGAGCAAGTTCTCGGAAATGGGCGCCGGTGGCTGGGCCTGGATCCTCAGCGACATCAAGTCGGTGCTCGAAACCGGCAGTGCGATGCAATAGCTCGCTCCGGCCCTCCTCAAACAGGTATGCCGGCGCATAACGCCGGCATACCTGTTGATCCTGTCGAGATTCTTTTCACGGATCTTCCGGGTTCAGGGCGGTTGAGAGATTGGGTCTTTGTGGCTGCGAGCGGATTGACGCGGCAGGTCAACTGCTGGAGAACCGAGTTTCCGCCGATTACGCGAATCGACGCGGATCTCATGCTCGATGGAACCACCACACAGGGGATCGGGGTCGTGGGTCAGAGTCTCAAGAGTCTTTGGTCACCGCCGGAATCGAGGCACGTCGAGCTGCAACCGCCAAACGATTACTCTACCAATTCCATCTTTGTCCTCGGTGAACGACATCGCTTCACCGTCTCCCAGAAACTGTGTCAAGTGTGCGTCGACCCGCCTGGACGCCAGCAGCGCCCCTGTGTTGGGGTCGATAACCTCGACAACTGTGTCATAGAACAGATTCCTGTCCGGCGCCGTGACAACTCCCTCGATCCTCGGACCAGCGGCGCGCGACCATTGACCATCCGACCTCGTCACGAGCACCCACAGCCGACCCGATGAGTCTTCCCAAAGATCCTCGATAAATGGTTCAGGCTCTGATTTCGCGTCCTGTATGCGGGGCATAACGTGCGGCCGGAACCATGCCGCATTACGAGTAATCGTCAGTTCGTTCAGGCCCGTTCTCGCCCAGCGCTCAATGCGGTACCACGATCGGCGCGCCAACCAGACACTGCCTGATCGTCCTCGAGCGAGCGGCCGCCAGGCATTCGAGGATTGGTCGGAACGAAGTCCTGCACTGTCTCCAGCC
The DNA here is from genome assembly GCA_946887155.1 of uncultured Gemmatimonadota bacterium. Next base: position 976 of record CAMPKM010000202.1, on the reverse strand, counting down.
ATCGAACGCACGATAGAACCGCTGTCATCCACGAGGTGGAGCAAACCGGCTGCCTGACGACTTCCGATGTTTGAGTTCACGGCAACGAGGCCACCGCCTAACGGTTCGGCATCTCCGAGAAGGTGACCGGGAAGGGGCGCGGTTCGGACGAAGTGCATGTCAGACGACAAGACCGTCACTCGCCGGAGGCGACCATCGAACACGTACAGGCGCGATGAATCAGAACGCAACCAACGAATGAACTGATACTCTCCGGGTCCTTGTCCGCGACGCCCTGCGACCCCAAGAAATCGTCCTGAAGAATCGAACAGGATCATTTCCGCATCATTCGCATCGTAGCTGAGTACATATCTGCCGCCAGGCAACTTTGCGCCTGTGACGAGTCGGCCGAGAACTCCTGGGCCGTCGGAGTCACCGAGTCTCAATTTCTCCCCTATCGTAAGGGAGCAGGACGCGCATGGCTGGTCAGCTACTTGACGCGTGATCTGCGTTGACGCGCTCCCTGTCGTTGGGTACAACAGGAGGGTTACCGCGCCGTACTGTGCAAGCCTCGAAGCCAAATCATGCATTTTGGTCTCCGTGTTCGGGTCGCGTGGGCGCCGATTAACGATTGTCGGCAAACCACCTCGCCAGCACCTCGGACGCCTTCATTATGTCCTTCCCGCCGGGCGCGGTGCAAATTCCACCCGCATGACGGCCCCTCCGTCCCGGGGCCGTCCGAGGGCCGTCTCGGGTCAGGCTGCTAGTCGACAAAGGCCCACAGAAGCGCACGACTTTTCTTGTCGAGCGTCGCCGGCTCTGCGAGTCGGTACAGATCACCGGCGACGTCCCTGATCAACAGGCCGCCTGACGGCAATACGCGCGGCCAGTCATCCAGGTGCGTCTGGAATGATCGGTTCCCCTGCTTCGTCTCCACGGTCCACTGCCGGATCTCGATTTCCTCTTCGATGTTCACGACACGCGTGACATCCAGGAC
>CAMPKM010000201.1 GCA_946887155.1 uncultured Gemmatimonadota bacterium | reverse complement strand
TAGTCATTACGCGCGATGTGCGCTACTTCGTGGGCCACGACCGACCGCCGAACGGCGTCGGGCCAGGCGTCGGACGTCGCCGGTAGCACAACGATCGGCCGCCGCACGCCCCAGGTAACGGGCGCGCCAACACGATCACTCACGAAAATCCGGATCGGGCGCTCGACGTGCATCACGGCCGCCGTCGCATCCACCATCGTACGCCACGATCCTTCACGCACTGGAAACGCGCGACGCGCGATGCGCGCCAACCCGATGCGGCCAGCGACACCCCAGGCAACGACCACCGCGCCACCCGCCATCCAGAGCAATAGCCAGAGCGGGGTGCGACGAGCGCTGGTCGCTTCGAGAATCCTCGTCGACGCCTCGCGGGTGCGCTCAGTGATGGTCGGCTCCGCGGCGCGCCCAGCAACAGGCAGTGCACTTTTGGAAGCCGCCGGCAATTCATCCGGCGTGGGACCATGCCTGACGAGACTCCAGCCGGGAACAGGTACCTTCATGCGAGGCGCCCACGGAACCAGCACCGCCAGTGCCAGCGAACCACTCAGCGACGCCGACCAGACGAGGTGCCGTAGCGATGCTGCCTGACGAGTGAGCATCGCGGTGATCGCAACGCCGGCCAGAAAGACCAGGCTGACGCGAACGCCAAGTTCGACAGCGGTCTCAACGCTCATTTCGAGCCTCCCTTCCTGCGCCGCGCCTGTTCGATGAGACGCGAGAGTCGGTCCAGTTCTTCCGCCGTGAGTGGGCGATCGGCGACGCCGAGCATCGCGGCCACCGCCGATTCCATCGAGTTGTTGAAGAAGGTCTGAAGCAGATGCCGGGCGGCATGCTTCTGCACCTGCGCGGTATCCGCGGTAGGACGGTACGCATGACGGGGACCATCCCAGTCGTGTGTCACGAAGCCCTTCTCCTCGAGCAGCCGCAGCATGCCGCGCACCGCGCTGTTCGTCGGCGGATCCGGCAACGCTTCCCTCACCTGCTCGGCCGTCGCCTGTCCGAGCTGGAAGAGGACATCCATGATCTGCCGTTCCCGGCGCCCGAGGTCACCCAGTGGATTTGCCATTGTCCCTCTGACAGCCGAAGTGTGCCAATTGGTTGGCAGTATGCCAATGCACTGGCATCATGTCAATGGGTTAACACTCGCCGACGGGACGACGCGACGTGGATTTCACGGCTTCTTCACAACTGTCTGTGCCTCGTTCGCCCTCGTCCCGACAGCTTTCTTCCATATAGATGTCCACGACTTCGCGACGCTCCCGACCCGCCACCCTCTGGCTGCAGATCCTGCTCGTGGGCGGACTCGCGTGCGTCCTCATCATCCTCGTCCAGTCGTATCGACTGCAGCGATCGAACTGGACCGTGGTCGAACGGGCCTTGAGGGACTACTCCACCTTCGCCGCGTGGAGTTATGGCCAGCACCTGACCGCGCACATTCGCGAATCCGTCGACGAGCTCCTCGGGGCGGTGAACCATGGCGACGGCCTGCACACGAACCCGCGCATTCCCGACGCGCGCGACATGGGGCACTTCATACCCACCAATGAAGCGTGCAACTGTCACCGGCCGCTCAACGGCCCCATGCCGCTCCGCTACTACGCCTTTACGCTGGGGAGCGACACGCTGTCGGTAGGGGTGAACCTGGCTGGCCCGTCGGTGCCCGGCTGGCTCGCCGACCCTAACGACACGCGATCGGTGCCGGTGCCGACCTTCCGGATCGCACCCGACGAGAACCAATGGCTCCATGCGCTCCTCACCAACGTCGCGCGCGGCCCGCGTACCGACTGGGGTTACCACGTAATCATCGAGCGGCGCGGAGACGTGCTCCGGTTCCTTGGCGCGCGCACGATGCCCACCCAGTGGGGGGACACCATTGTCTACGCATTCGAGTACCCCACGGCGAGCCTCGATTCGATCTTCACGTCCGTGCTGTCAGCCAGCGACCTGCTGCCGGCCTCGGTCGTCGCGGGGCGCGCGAACTCGGACGTGCTCGACGTGCAGGTGAGCGACGGGGTGGGTACGCCGCTCTTTCGCACGACGAGTGCGTCGCGCTTCGATGTCAGCGGCTCCATCGACCTGCCGCCGAGTTATTCGAGCTTGAAGATCCGCGCCGGAATCCGGCCAGAGATGGCGGAAACCATTCTCATCGGCGGCGTACCCGAGTCACGAATTCCCATTCTGCTGGTGATCCTTGTGCTTGCGATCGGCCTGACGACGCTCGCCGCGGTGCAACTGCGCCGCGAGGTACGATTCGCGTCGGAACGGGCCGGCTTCGTTGCCAACGTCTCGCATGAATTGCGGACTCCGTTGTCGCAGATCCGCCTCGTCCTCGACACGCTGAAGCTCGGACGCGGTGATGATCCGGAAACGCGCGAGTCGGCGCTCAGGGTGGCCGATCGCGAGGCGCTCCGCCTCCAGCATCTCGTCGAGGGCGTGTTGCGCTTTACGCGCGGCGCGCGCCCGGACGACCTGCCTCGAGTGACGGTCGACGCCGCACAGGAAGCGAAAGCGGTCATCGAGGAGTTTGCGCCGCTCGCGGCGCCGCATGGCATGACGATCTCGCTCGAAGGTGCCAGCTCGGCGCGCGTGCAGTTGCAGCGTGGCGCGCTTCGCCAGGTCCTGCTGAACCTGTTCGACAATGCGATGAAGTACGGTGGCGACGGCACGGTGGTCCGCGTCGAGGTGACGGCGCTGCGTGGTTCGGGAGCCCGCCTCATCGTCGATGACAACGGGCCCGGAGTGCCGCCAGCCGAACGGGAGCGCATCTGGAAGCCGTTCGAGCGCGGTGGAGTTGCCCGATCGCGAGCGGCCGGCGGCAGCGGCATCGGCCTGACGATCGTGCGCGAGATCGCCGAGGAACATGGAGGGCGAACGTGGGTCGAGGCGGCGCCGTCCGGTGGCGCGCGCTTCGTCGTGGAACTGCCTGACGACATGGGCGCGGATTCGTGAAGCGGGTGCTGGTGGTCGAGGACCAACGCGACCTGGCTGCACTGCTCGCGCACAACCTGCGGCATGAGGGACTCGAAGTCCGTACGGTCGAGGATGGCCGCGAGGCACTGCCAACCGTGCGGTCATGGCAACCGGACCTGGTCATTCTCGACCTCATGCTCCCCGGCATGGACGGCTTCGAGATACTTCGCGGGATTCGGGGCGACGGACGCGACGTTCCGGTCCTCATTCTCTCGGCGCGCGGCGAGGAGCAGGACAAGATCCGCGGGTTCCGGCTCGATGCCGACCAGTATGTCACCAAGCCATTCAGCCTGGTCGAACTGCTGGAGCGAGTCCACGCGTTGCTGCGCCGGGGAAGTCGCGCACCCGCCGATGGTAAACCAGGAGCCATCGCCTTCGGGGACATCCTGGTCGATCCGCCGGCGCGTACAGTCATCCGCGGTGGTGACCATGTGCAATTGTCGCCGAAGGCATTCGACCTTTTGCTGTCGCTGATCCGGCGCGAGGGAAAGGTCGCATCGCGCATGGAGCTCCTGCGCGAGGTCTGGGGTTACGGCCCCCTCGTCCTGTCGCGCACCGTCGATTCGCACATCGCCGAACTGCGGCGGCGCCTGGAGAATGATCCCGCGAACCCGCGCCATATCGTTACGGTCTTCAAGGTCGGGTATCGTTTCGAGAAATGAGACGGTGGCGCTTTGCGCTTCCACTCACATCTCCCTGACAAGTTGCGCACGAAGGGGTCACCACACATCGGTCGCGCGGGACGAGGTTCCATGCACACCTCAACCTCGATCCCATGCCTCGCGCCTTTCTCGCACTTCTTCTTCTCTTCTCGCCACCAGCGTTCGCGCAGGGTGGGCCGCAACTGCTGGTCACGCCGTCGCAGCTCAACAGTGAACTGCGCGATCCCCGGCTCGTCCTTCTCCATATAGGACCGAAGGAGGATTACGCCGCCGGACACATCGCCGGCGCACGTTTCGTGGACCTGATGTCGGTCTCGACGCCGCAGTCACATCCGCTCGCCCTCGAGCTGCCTGACGATTCCACCTTGCGTCGCACTCTGGAGGCGCTCGGCGTCAGCGACAACAGCCGGATTGTGGTCGCTTTCGGAGCGAACTGGGTGTCCATCGGGACGCGGCTCGTCCTGACGCTTCAAGCCGCGGGGTTGGGCGCACAGACGCGCATGCTCGATGGCGGCACGAGGGCCTGGAAACGCGCGGGCCTTTCGCTCACGACGGCCGAACCGTCTGCGCCGGCGCCCGGCAGGCTGAATGCGTCGATGGACCACTCGTTGATCGTCGACCATCGCTGGATGCAGGCGAATGCCGCGTCGCCGAGGGTGCGCTTGATCGATGCCCGTGCCCCGATGTTCTACGACGGGCCTTCCATGGAGATGCAGGGACGCAAACTCGAACCCGGTCACATCGCCGGCGCGCAGAACATTCCGTTCAACTCCCTGAGCGATGACTCGCTGCAGTTTTTTCCGGTTGACGAGCTCCGCCGCCGATTTGCCGCGGCCGGCGTACAGCCCGGGGATACGGTGGCAGCGTACTGCCACATCGGACAGCAGGCAACCGTCGTCGTGTTCGCAGCACGCTTGTTAGGCCATCCGGTCCGGCTGTACGACGGCTCGATGGACGATTGGGAGAAGCGCAAGCTTCCGCTCGAGAACTCGAAGAAGCCGGAGTCGAAGTGAAGGTCCGGCCGTACGCCGATGCGACCACGGGCGGGATCGCGCTGGGTCTCGTGTTGCTGGCTTCATTCATCCTGGCCGGTCGCGGCATCGGAGCCTCGGGCGCCTTTGCCGCCACCGCCGGGCCGGTGGCCGCGACGCTCGCTTCGGGTGCGATCGAGTCGCAGGTCTCGCTCGCCGATCGGTTGCCCGTGACGTTCGAGCCGTGGAACGACTGGATCGTGCTCGAACTCCTGGGCGTCGTTATCGGCGCGCTGCTGTCGGCGCGACTCGCCGGACGGTGGCGCACCGCGACCAACGACGGCTCGCGCGGCCGCATCTCGAGAGCGATCGCCGGCGGAGCACTCATGGGACTCGGCGCGCGCCTGGCCTGGGGATGTACCAGCGGGCTGGCGCTGTCGGGCGGGGCGCTCTTGTCCACCGGCGCGTGGACCTTCATCCCGCTCGCCTTCGGCACGGCAATCATCGTCACCGCGCTCGCCAGAGACTCCCGGCTCGAGGGGTCCACGTGATGCTCGACTCTCTGCACCCGGCGGTGACCGCCATCCCGGTTGGCCTCGCGTTCGGCGCCATTCTCGAGCGCGTTGGGCTCGGCGACCCTCGAGTCATCGCCGGCCAGCTTCAGGGCCGGAACTTCACCGTGGTCCGCGTCATGTTCGGCGCGATCGTCACCGCAATGCTTGGTGTGGTGTGGGCCGGCGCGGTGGGATGGATCGAACCCTCCAGTATCGCGATGCCGCCAACGGACGTTCCGGCGCAAGCGTTAGGCGCCGTCATCTTCGGCGGTGGTTTTGCGCTGGCGGCCCTCTGTCCCGGCACCGCCTGCGTGGCCGCGGCCAGTGGCCGCCGGGACGGCCTCGCCGCGGTGGGTGGCCTCTTTGCCGGCACCGCCCTGACACCGGCCGTCTGGCCGGCCGTGCGCGGCGCAGTGGCTGACGTTCCGCGCGAAGGTGCGACGATCGCCTCCGACCTTGGAGTGCCGATGGGGATCGTCGTTATGCTGCTGACCGTGGCGGCGGTGCTGGCGATGATCGTCGGGCGGGTGATGGAGTCGCGCCGACTGTCCGTCAATCCATTCAGGCCGACAACGCCCGAATCCGTCGCACTGGCGCTGGCGGCGACGTTCGCCATGACCGATGGGCGCGAAGCCCTCCCCGCAGAGCGAACCAGGGTGATCGCCACCGAGATCGTGACCGAAGCCGATCATATCGATG
>CAMPKM010000200.1 GCA_946887155.1 uncultured Gemmatimonadota bacterium | reverse complement strand
AGCTGGCGCTGATGGACAAGGACGTCCGCATCGCCGCCGATTTCGCGCGGGAGCATGGCGTGACGTCCCCCCTCCTGCAACTCGCGTCGGAGCTGCTGCGGGAAGCGCGACGGCAGTTGGGCGAAGATGCCGACCACGTCGAAACCGTGCAGGTACTCGAGAAATGGGCCGGAGTTGAAGTCGGGAGGAAGTCGTGACCACAGCTGAAGCCAGAGGCCGCAAGCCTGGAGCCGGCGAACCGATTCCCGCTTCCCGCTTCCCGATTCCCGGCGTTCGTGCCCAGTTCCCGGCCCTGGAGCGGGTCTACAACGGTCACCCTGTCGCCTACTTCGACGGTCCTGGCGGCACGCAGGTTCCGCGCCGTGTCGTCGACGCGATGGCGGATTACCTGTACCACCATAACGCGAATACGCACTGGAGCTATCCGACCAGCGCCGAGACCGATGCCGCGATCAACGAGGCCCGGCAGGCGGTCGCCGATTTCGTGAACGGGTCGCCGAACGAGATCGTCTTTGGCAACAACATGACGACGATTACCTTCCACCTCGGCCGCGCGTTAGGCATGGCGTGGGGTCCGGGGGATGAGATTGTCGTGACCGAGCTCGATCACCACGCCAACATCGCGCCGTGGCAGGCGCTGGTTCGCGAGCGCGGCGTCACGCTCCGTTCGGTCCCGTTCGACGTGGAGACGGGCCAGCTCGACTGGTCGGCCCTGGAACGGGCGATCACGCCGAAGACCCGCCTGCTCGCCATCGGCGCCGCGTCCAACGCGTTAGGCACGGTCACCGACGTCAGTGCGGCGGCGAAGCTCGCGCGCGCGGTCGGGGCGCTCGTCTTCGTCGACGCGGTGCACTACGCGGCCCACGGACTGATCGACGTCCGCCAGGCGGACTGCGACTTCATCGCCTGTTCCGCCTACAAGTTCTACGGACCGCATGCCGGGTTCCTGTACGGCAAGCGTGATCTCCTGGCGGGTCTCGACGTTCCAAAGCTCATTCCCGCGCCTGACGAGGCTCCGGAGCGCCTGGAGACCGGGACACAGAACCACGAGGGTATCGTCGGGACCGGTGCCGCCGTGGATTTCATCGCGTCAATCGGCGCCGGCGAGACCCGCCGGGAACGCATCGTGACGGCGATGGGGGCACTCCACCAGCACGGCGACGCGCTCGTCAGGCAGTTGTGGGACGGGCTCGGACAGATCCGCGGCGTCAGGCGCTTTGGTCCGCCACCCGACGCGCCGCGGACGCCGACGGTTTCCTTCGTGATGGATGGCATCGCATCGGAGCAGGTGGCAGTCGCGCTCGCGAAGCAGGGACTGTTTCTCTCGCACGGCGATTTCTACGCGACCACGGTGATCGAGCGTCTCGGTTGCAGTGCCGACGGCCTCGTCCGCGTGGGATGCGCGTGTTATACGACCAGTGACGAGGTCGAGCGGCTGCTCGAAGGGCTCGGTCGCCTGGCGCGAGGTGCCCGGTGAGTGAGCCGTCGCGCGGTCGCCTGACGAGGACTGTCCGTGAGTCGCATCACGAGACGAGTGAGATCATGATGCCGGGTGATGCCAACAACCTGGGTCACGTGTTCGGCGGCGTGGTGATGGCGATGATGGACAAGACGGCCGCGGTCGCCGCGATCCGGCACGCGCGGGCGAGTTGTGTCACGGCTTCGATCGATCGCGTAGACTTCCGGGAGCCGATTCATCTTGGCGACCTGGTGGTGATGAAAGCCAGCGTGAACTACGTCGGTCGCACTTCCATGGAGATTGGTGTACGGGTGGAAGCCGAGGATCTGCAGACCGGCCGGCGGCGTCACACGAATTCGTGTTATCTCACCTTCGTGGCGGTCGATCGTGCCGGTCGCCCGCTCGAAGTGCCGGACCTGAAGCCGGAGACGCCGGACGAGATCAGGCGGTACCAGGCCGCGGTGGAGCGACGGCGCCGGCGGCTCGAGGAGAAGGAGCAGGAAGAGAAGAACACGCGGGAGTTCAAGGCATGAGTGCAGCGATGACGCGAACGTTTACGGTGGAGCAGGCCAACAAGATGTTGCCGCTCGTCAGGCGGATCGTGCGCGACATCGTGGACGCGCACCGGAACTGGACCGCCAAGGTCAGGGAGTTCGAGAGCGCAGCGACCTGGACACGCGCCGACTCTCCGACGAGCCAGCTGACCGGGCTCGAGTCCGAGATCAAGCGGCTCGCGGCGGAGATCGAAGGTTACCTGGTCGAGCTGCGCGAACTGGGCGTCGACTTCAAGGGATTCGAGCAGGGGCTGGTCGATTTCCCTGGCGAGCGCGAAGGCCGCGTGATCTGCCTGTGCTGGAAGCTCGACGAAGACGCCGTCAAGTTCTGGCACGAGGTCACGGATGGGTATGCGGGGAGGCAGGAGATAGGAGAATAGGGGGTCGTGAAGGGACTGAACTTCGTGAATTGGAGCGTGAATTCGAGCGTGAATTCGAGCGTGAATTAAGGCGTGAATGGGATCGTGAATGGGGGCGTGAGTGGGGGATTGTAAGTAGGGAAGCGTGGGGGCATGGGATGTGGGTAATTCCTCAGCTCTTCAACTCGTTAGCTCGTCATCCAGTCAACTCGTCAACTCACACATGCGTGTCTATCAGTCGGGCGACGGAATCAAGTGGAACGTGGTCGTGCAGCTGCCGAGCCACAGTAGTGCGATGCTGCTGTTCAAGCATCCTGATGGCCAGACTTCGCGGCTCGATCGTTATGCATGGATCAACTCCGCGAAGACCACGGATCCGCGCGAGCGCCTGACGACGAATACCGTGATGGAAGCGCTGACGGACGATGAGATCGCGCGGCTTTTCCGCCGCAGCATGATGGTGAGCGCGAATCGCGACTACGCTTTTCGCGACATGAACTGATGGCGTTGATGAATTCATGAGCTGAGGAGTCGACCTCACGTCCTCACGACTTCACGTCCTCACGACTTCACGACTTCACGACCTCAACTTCCCTGAACGGCACGTCGACCTCGTAGCCGTCGCGCGCCACTCTGCTGGCCGGGAACACTGACTGCGCTTCGCTCTCGAGCTCCTTCGCGTCGCGGGCGTACCTGGCGGACACATGCGTAAGCACGAGTTTGCGCACCCCGGCCATCTTCGCGACTTGAGCGGCTTCTTTCGCGGTTGAGTGGCCCGTTTCGACCGCCCGCGCGGCTTCTTCGTCGCCGAAAGTCGATTCATGGACCAGCAGGTCGGCACCTTGGGCCGCGAGGATCGTCTCGGCGCAAGGCCTTGTATCTCCAGTGATTACGACCTTTCTTCCGGCTCGAGTCTCACCGACAAGTACCGACGGGTGAATCACCTTTCCGTCGGGCAGTGTGATCGACTCGCCCTTATGGATTCGGCCCCAGAGTGGGCCCTCGGGAATACCGAGCTCAGCAGCAAGTTCGGGGTTGAACCGTCCGCGCCGTTCCTTCTCGGCGATCACATATCCGATGCTCGGAGGACCACGATGATCCAACGCAAAGGTATGGATGAGGTACTCCTTTCGGGGAATGGCGTCACCGGGCGCTAGTTCGCGAATTTCGATTCCGAATGACAGTCGCTCCGAACCAAGTGATTCTGCGCGCTTGATCATTCGCTCGGCGCCAGGCGGTCCCCAGAGGCGCAGCGGGTCAGTGCGACCTTGCAGTGACATCGTGCGCATCAGACCAACGATGCCGAGCAGGTGGTCGGTGTGAAAGTGAGTGAAGAAAACGTCGTCGATGTTGAAGGTGATTCCGTAGCGCATCATCTGGCGCTGGGTGCCTTCGCCGCAGTCGAAGAGAAACGCTTCTCCTTCGCGGAGCAGCGCGATCGAAGCGACGTTCCGTTCCACGGTGGGTCGCGCAGCGGAAGTGCCGAGGAATCGGAGGCTTAGCGGCATGCGGGACAAATATAGTAACGCGATTGTTGCAGGTCTTTCTTGGGAGTTGGTTGTCGATGTTGCAGTGTGTGTGTGATACAGGTTGCAGACGTGCTTCAGGTAGCGATCCATAATCAGCGGGTGCGTCAAGGGCGGTTGCCGGTGATTGTGTGCTGGCAGCGTACCGGATCGAATGACCGGTGCGATTTCACCCGACTTCATTGCCTGTGGGAGGGCCTATGAGCGGGAAAAGCAAAAGAGGTTTCGCGTCGATGGATCCCTCGCGGCAGCGGGATATCGCCAGCAAGGGTGGTAAGGCCGCGCATGCGAAGGGAACAGCCCATGAATGGACGGCCGACGAGGCTCGTCGTGCTGGCCGGAAGGGTGGGGAAGTCGTGAGCCGCGATCGTGCTCACATGGAAGCCATCGGCCGGGCCGGTGGTGAGGCCCGCGGCCGTGCGCGTCAGCTCGCGGCGCAGCAGGCTTCGGCTACGAATGGGGCGCCCCGGTTCCAGGATCGTGAGACGGCGGTTTCGGTGAGTCGCGAAGGGATTCCTTCGTCCACCCCGCGGTCGCCGCTGGTATCGAATCGCCCGTCGGCGCCACTCAGCGCTGACCTTCCGTAACCCGAAGGTCGTGATGGCTGCGGTCGTGGTTTGACCGCAGCCGCCGGCCTGCCGGGGTAAGTTCGTCCGACGCCGCAACTGGAAGTACCGCGAGTAGTTACGTGGAACCCTCCCAGTCGTCGAGTGTTTGAACGAGTTGACTTCCGGCCTGACACTCGTAGGTTTGTGTCAACGGTCGGCCCCGCGCGAGCGGGGTCGTATTGTTAGAAGGCCGGAGTGCGACCGGATGAATCAGAACGTGGCGCGCTCCCGTAAGGGGCTGTAGCTCAGTTGGGAGAGCGCTGCAATCGCACTGCAGAGGTCAGGGGTTCGACTCCCCTCAGCTCCATAGATTTTCCCGGGTATACAGCCGGCCGCCGTCCGGTAGGACGTAGAGTTCCAATGGCGGTGAGCACGGCGAACCTGGGATCCAGTTACGGTGAAGCGCCCTCCGAATGGAGCTGGCGCTTTTTTCGTTTCTGCGGGCTTGGAAACGGTGAATGGTGACGTGAAATCGTGAGCCCGGGAGATCGTGAATCGACGGGCGGCTTCAGACTGGCGGTTGCGTTGCCCAATGCTGCGCTGTCAGCCATCTGGCGGGGTCGAACAACGCTGGGTCGAGCGGCACGCCGACCTTCCAGTCCTGGTAATGTTCTTCCTGGATCACGCGACCGTTCGATTTCATCATGATTCGGGTGCCTAACCAGGCGTTGCCGGCGCGTTCGTAACCGCCGACGTCCACATCGAACGCGGTGCCCGAGCCGGCGCGGAGCACCATCCGGACGAGGACGAGGCGTTCGGTGTCGATCCAGAATTGCGGCGACGTGGTGTCGGATGGCGATTCCGCTCCGACGACCCAGGCCGGTCGACCATGCCAGGTGGCGCGGTGCACCTTGGTCAGGTCCATCTCGTGCTGCTCGAGTTCTTCCACCGTGCGTTCAACGGGCTGGAGGTAGACGCCCATGATGAGCGGCATGAACGGATTGCCGTTGGCGTTCCGCCTGACGACAGCTCCATTTCGCACCACGAACGTGGAATCGCGCGTGTAGAGCGTGCCGTCGCCGGACGTCGCGCTGTCGAGATCGATGCGCAGCAGCGACGGACCGCTGACGGATTCGTACCACGTCTGCGTACTCGCGGAGCCATCAGGCCTGTGAAAGACGGTCCGCTGCACGAACGTGAGCGTCCGGTACCACTTGCCGTCGTAGGCAGCATGCATCTGCTGAAGAACCGCCCGTCCGTCCGAAGGCTGCTGTGCCCGAACCGGCAGCGCCAAAGCAGCGCCGGCAACGAGCAACAAGATTCGAATATTCACGGTGAGTGTGTGTTGGTGACCGTATTCTCGATTCCCGATTCCCGATTCCCGATTCCCGATTCCCGATTCCCGATTCCCGATT
>CAMPKM010000199.1 GCA_946887155.1 uncultured Gemmatimonadota bacterium | reverse complement strand
GAGGCACGGGACTCGCACATCAGGATCCAGCACCAGATGGTGCTCGACAACCTCGACGGCATCCGCGAGTTGCTGACGAGTTTCTGCGAGGGTGGTGTTCGTCCCGTCGACGTCACCGGACGGGCGTCCCGCGAATGGGGACAACCATGGCTCACCGCCTGGCGGCGGTGGAAAACACGTGCACGGCGGAGTCCTGGTGTCACTGATCGCGCTTGAGTATCACGATGTCGTTCGCGAGCGCTGGTGGGATGAAAGTGGCTTCCCCGGCCCCGCGGCGGCGACCTACAAGCTCAGCGTGGAGCGATTTGCGGCACACCTCGAAGCATTGAGCAACGCGCGCGTACCCGTCACCGCATCCATGCCTGGCAACGCGCGAGTGCCGGGCGTGGTGCTCACGTTTGACGACGGCGGCGTCGGCTACCTCACGCACGCCGCCGACCTGCTCGAACAGCACGGATGGCGTGGCGTCGTGTTCATGACGACGAGCCGCATCGACAAGCCGGGGTTTCTCAGCGGGCGCGACCTGCGCGCGCTGCGGGATCGCGGTCACGTCATCGGCAGCCACTCCCGGAATCACCCGCCTCGCATGTCAGCACTGCCGCCCGCCGACATCGACGCCGAGTGGAGGACAAGCCTGTCAGACCTGCAGGACGTCCTGGGGAACGCCGTGACGGTGGCGTCCGTGCCGGGCGGGTATCACTCCCGCCGTGTCGCCGAACTGGCGGCCGCCAACGGCATAACGACGCTGTTCACGTCAGAGCCGGAAGCCAGGATAAGGTTGGTCGACGGGTGCCGGGTCGTGGGGCGCTTTACGCTGCGCAGCGCGAGTACGCCGGATTACGCCGCCAGGCTGGTCGGACCTTCACCCGTCACTCGCACGGCACAATGGGCGCAGTGGAATGCCAAGAAGCTGGCCAAGGCGGTTGGCGGAAAGCATTACCTGCGGATCCGGGAAAGCATCCTCGGACGCTGATGGTCCGCCGGAGTGGTCTCAGGTCGCCGGCGAGTCCCGATGCGTGATCTCGGGAGAGCGGCCAATGACCCTGGCACGGGTCGACAGATGTTCCGCGAGGGCGACCATGCGGTTCCGTTCGAGCGGCAGCACGAGGTCGGCCAGGACGTGGCGTGCCAGTGAGGCGACGAGGGCGCGCGACGTGTCACCAGCTTCGCGGTACGTGACGAGCGCCCCGCCTCCACCTAACGTCGCGCGAACGAACGATCGCGCGGGATCCGTCTCGGAAACCCATCCGCGCTCCACCACCGTCAGGATGGACGGCTGCTGAGCCTGCAGCTCCTCGGCTTCGTCCAGCGAGTGCGCGACGGCGACCCGCTGCCCGGTGTTGGCCAGCGCCTGTGCAAGTCCCTCGAGCAGTGCGGTGTTTCCGCCGGCGAGGAGGATCATGGGGGATCGTTAGGTCGAAGAGGCGATCCGGTCAAGGGCTGATCGAGCTTTTGCATCGATCTCCACGACCTTTGACCGTGATCCATGTCCTGATACGATGCGCACTTCGCGGCGCGAAAGGCCGAGTTCGCCAGCGAGGAAAATCACCAGCGCGTCGTTGGCGGCCCCATCAACCGGAGGCGCGCGCAGCCTCACGCGGAGGGCGCCTTGATGGACACCGGTGATCTCATCCTTTGATGCCCGGGGCTGGACACGGACGTCGAACCGCAAGGTGCCGGCGCGTTCGCTGATCCGCAAATCAGCCTAACCAGTTGCGGACGAGGCTTTCGACGATGCCGATCAGGAAAAACGCGACGATCGGCGTGATGTCGATCGAACGGATCGGTGGAATGATGCCTCGTAAAGGCCGGAGGATCGGCTCGGTCAACGTGAACGACCAGCGCACCCACGGCGAATACGGACCCATCGGAAGCCACGACGCGAGCACGCGGACGATGATGGCGAGTCGCAGCAGGGCAAAGGCCCAATAGACCACAAGGCCGATCATGCCGGTTGGACCTCCGTCGACCCCCCGGGCGATGTCCACGAGCAGCCCGCCGAGGAAATCGACGAGGGCCAGTAGCAGGACTCCCCCGACCACGATTGCTCCGAGTGCCCACCACGGCGCGGAGGCGGGCAGGCCGCCGGCGCGCACGACGCGCCGCTCGAGAGGCGCAAGAAGGGGGTCGATCCGGTCGCGAAAGAACCGCGCGACGGGACCGAACGGGCTGACCCGTCGCGTACGAACCAGCCAGTCGATCGTCGCGATCGCGGTCACCAACAGCGCGCCCCAGAGCAGGACGTTCTTGAGGATCTCTCGCGCGACCGTAAAGCCGATGAGAAGGTTGCTCACGATTGAATGGTCCCCGCAACGACAGATGGATTCAAGGGCGCGGGCAGATGTGTGGGAATGAGTTTTTCCAGCGTGCCACCCGCCACGATTCCAGCGATGACGCCGATCCACTCTCCGACACCGGGACTGCTCAGCCCGAACACTCGCGATGTTATCAGGAGCGTTCCGACAGTCAGAAGGAGTGGCCACGAGGCCACCACGACACCGGCGCCGTTTCGATGACGCCCGGACCGGAAGGTGAAAAAGCCAACCGGCAGCAGCAGGGCAGCCAACCATGCCGCATTGGCAACCCACCACCGGGGGGTGACCGCTACATCCCACGGCAGGATGAGGGTCCAGCCCAACCCTACGGAACGGCGGACGTCCAACCGTGTGGCTTCGCGGCCCTCCGTCAGGAGTAACGAGATGGCGCGGGGATTGCTTGTGGCCTTCATGGTGATGTATTCAGCCGTGCCTTCCGCTTCCAGCACTCCGTCGAACCCCACGAGCAGGGACCGGAACCTGAGCTTTTCCGCTACCTGATGCGAGCGAACGATGACGGCGTCTTTCCATTGCCCCAGCAGAAACCCCTCCTCGAACCGGTTGGCGAGCCGGACGATGATCGATTGCCGGGCGGTCGGTGCGGCTCCTCGGGAGATGTCCGCTTCCACGGAAACGGTCAGTGACCCGGGCTCGAGGAATTCGCGGGGTCCTATCCACTGGAACGGATATATCCTGGTGCCGTTGACCAACGCCTTCCGTACGTCGCCCGCGAAGTCGTCCATGTTCGGCCGGGACGCCTTCCACTGGACGGCCAGCGCGTGCCTAACGCCAGCCGGTTGCAGCAGCCACCCGGTCACGACGATCACCAGCGACCCGAAGACGGCGAACGAAGCCGCCAGTATTCGTGCTCGCCGCCCGATGGCATACAGTCCGGCACTTCCGAGGACGGCGAGCATCACGCCGACCACGGTGCCGAGTGTGTTCGCGACCAGGTCACCGAGCGACGCATCGCGGCCCGGGATGAACTGCCACTGCAGCGCCTCGATGACGAGGGTGAAGGCGAATCCGGCCGCCACCGTCGCCCTCTTTGAGCCGAGCAGCCAGTATATCGCCAATCCAAAGGGCACAAACAGCACCGTATTGAGGAGGAAATCGACGCCTCCAAGCGTGCCGCAGAAGATGCAAGCGAACGGCAGTGGGATCGTCGGCCCGGCGGCGGGTCGTAGCGTCATCAGGGCGATGAACGCAGTAGCCGGGACGAGTAAAGCCGCCGCCGCAAAACGGCTGGGTTGGCTTACCATCCGGGGGGTCGTTTCGCCATCATGAAGCGCGTTTAATCAACGGTCCTCTCAACTGTCGCGATGAAGTTAGGCCCCAGCACGAATTCATGACGCAGGACATATGGTCACCGACGCCGCGACAGGTACGCTGGCTGCTGCTGGCGGCGCTGCTGCCGTTCCTGTTGATCGTGGTGGCGACGTGGTCCGAGCCGCCAGCTGCCACCGACGGGGATTATGCGCATTACCTGCTTCACGCGAAGGCAATCGCCGAAGGCCGTGCGTTCGAGGACATCGGTTACATCTACACGAGAATGAATCTGGTCGGGCCCAGCCTTCAGCCGCCCGGGTGGCCGCTCGTGCTGGCCCCATTTGTGGCGGTCTTCGGCACCAGTCTCGACATGGCCAAGGCGCTGGTGACCCTGCTTGTCGCAGCGTTTGGAATTGCGACAGGGATATACTTTGTGCGGCGCGGTCAGCCGATCGTTGGGATCGCGGCCACCACGGCGGCTCCGGTTGCCCTGATGGCACAGTATGCAAACAGCTCCGCGCTTTCGGACCCGCTGTTCTGCTTCCTGGTCTGGATGATGCTGCTCGTCGCAGATGCCGAGGGTCCTTTTGGGTGGCGCCAGGCCGTGGCGCTCGGCGTCTTGAGCCTGGCCGTCCTTTCGGTGCGGGTGGCGGGTCTCGCCGTCCTGCCCGCGTTGCTCCTGTTTGCGTGGTTTCGCCAGCGCGATGGGCGCTGGAAGTTGCTCGCTCCCCTGGCCGCGGTGGCCGTCGCCTTCCTGCTCGTGCTCTGGATCGGCTTTGACCGCATTCCGTTCCACGACCGCATCGCAAACGGATTACGCAACTTCTCGTTCGCCAAGCTGGCTTCCACGTATGTCGTGGCCCTCGCCACCGGGGCGCTCTACCCGTTCGACGTGAACGTCGCCGACGACTTCTACCACCTCGTCGCGGCCATTCCCATGGTCATTGGTCTGGTGGTGTTTGCGCGGCGCCAGTACCGGTCCGCACTCGCCTGTTTCACGCTGGCGTACATCTGCGTGCTACTGGTCGCTCCCGTACACGAGCCGCGCTACGCCTGGCCACTCATTCCGCTCGTGATGGCCTGGGTCACGATCGGGTTGCTCTGGCTGGGTACTCGTTATGCGCCTGCCGGTCTTCGTGCCGACTGGCCGAAGTTCGTCCTGACCTTCGTTGGGGTGGTGGCGATTGGCGCGTCCATCCATGTTGCGCGGCGGCCGGCTCGATGGTCGTTCTACGGCGACCCGGACACGATGGCGCTGTTCGACTGGGCACGCACAGCCGGAGACTCATCGGGGATGCGAATCGTCTTCACCAATCCGCGCGTGCTGACGCTGGAAACGGGAGTGCCCTCGATGGGAATTCCAAATGGCGAGGCAGAAGACGTCCTCGCCGAAATGGATCGACAGCGCATCACGCACGTCGTCATTCCGCTGGAGCATGTCGAGCGAAGCTCGGAGCGGAAGTTCCGGGAGTACGTGGAAGCGAGACCGGCGCAGTTCCCCGAAGTGTTTGCCAACGAGACCTACGACGTGCGCCGTTTCATCGCGCGTTCCCCATCAACCGCTCCCGACAGCGGACCATTCGCCGTCACTCGACAGAAGTGACCGCGCGCGCGAAGTCAGCGTTCACGGAAGCCGTGGAGATGATCCGCTCCCGCCTGTCCCGGGACAGGATGGGCGGCAAGGTCGCGCGCGGGACGCTGCAGACGATCATGGTCAGCGGCATCGGCGCCGCGATTTCCATGGTCGTGCAGATGGGGCTCTCCCAGGCCCTCGGACAGGCCTCCTTCGGCACCTACGCCGTTGTCATGGGCTGGCTCGCGATTGCCACGATCTTCGGCAAGCTGGAACTCGACGTGACGGCGGTTCGATTCATCGGGAAGTACGCCGCCACGGAGGAGTGGGGCGTGCTCCGGGGTTACCTCCGCGCGGGCCGCACGGCGTTGATCACGGTATCGGTCGCGATTGCCATCCTCAGCGTCCTCGGAATCCAGCTCTTCCGCGATGGCCTCGCTGGCAAGCACCATTCGCTGCCTGACGCGCTGATCGTGGCGTGCGCTCTGCTCCCCGTCTTGACGCTGCTCCTCTACGAAGGCGCCATTCTGCAGGGTTTCCAGCGTTATGCAGAAGCGCAGTTCCCGGTGAATCTCCTGCGGCCGGCGGCGTTCGGCATCATCATGGTCGTGATTGTGCGGATCCAGGAGGGCCTCACCACGTCGGTGGCGGTGGCGGCAAACCTGGGGGGCGCCGTCGTGGCGCTGATCGTGGCGCGGTACTGGCGGAAGCGCGCGGTACCGGAGGCTGTGCGGTCGGCGGTGGCGACCTACGACCG
>CAMPKM010000198.1 GCA_946887155.1 uncultured Gemmatimonadota bacterium | reverse complement strand
TCGCTGGTCCACGACGACCTGCCGTGCATGGACAACGATGACCTCCGCCGCGGCCGGCCGACGGTGCACAAGGCATTCGACGTGCGCACGGCAACCGCTGCCGGCGTCACGATGGTGCCCCTGGCGGCACGCCGCGCGCATCGCGCCGCCATGGACCTCGGCGTTCCCTCGCACGTTGCGGGTCGCATCGTGAGAGAACTCATGGTGGCGTCTGGCGCCGGCGGCATGATCGGCGGCCAGTTGCTCGACCTCCTCGCCGAGGGCCAGCGGTTGAGCCTTGCCGATCTGGAACGCGTCCATCGGGCCAAGACGGGCACACTCATCTCGGCATCCGCTCGAATCGGCGCCCTTGGCGCTGGAGCAGATGAACACCTGCTGTCGGCGTTCACGACGTTCGGCGACGCCCTGGGGCTCGCGTACCAGATTGCCGACGACGTGCTCGACGTCACGGGGACCAGCGATCAGCTGGGCAAGACCGCCGGGAAGGATGTCGCGAACCTCAAGAGCACATACCCGCTGGTCATGGGAATCGCCGAGGCCAGGAAACGGGCTCACGCCCTCGTCGATGACGCCTGCGGTGCGCTGTCGTCAGTCAGCAGGCTCACGCCAGACCTCGAACGGCTGGCCAGGCATGTCGTCGAGCGGCAGTCCTGAGCAGTAGATTCCTCTCGTCCCACGCCGACGTAAATGACCCTCCTCGATCGCATTACATCACCGGCTGACCTGAAGGCGCTGTCGCGCGACGAATTGCGCACGGTGTCCCAGGAGATCAGGGAACGGCTGATCGACGTCTGCTCCAGGACCGGCGGCCACATCGGCGCCGGCCTTGGTGTCGTCGAGCTGACCGTGGCGTTGCACGCGGTGTTCGACACGCCGGTTGACCAGCTCGTGTGGGATGTCGGCCACCAGGGCTACCCGCACAAGTTGCTGACGGGCCGCAACTCACGAATGGAGTCGCTGCGACAGGAGGCCGGCCTTTCCGGATTCCTGAAACGCAGTGAGAGCGAATACGACGCCTTCGGTGCGGGACATGCCGCCACCTCGATCTCGGCGGCCCTCGGTGTTGCCGCCGGCCGGGACCTGAACGGCGATGCGTACAAGGTCGTCGCCGTGCTTGGCGACGGCGCGCTCACATCCGGCCTGGCGTACGAGGGGCTCAACAACGCCGGCCATTCGGGCCGCGACCTGGTGGTGGTGCTGAACGACAACGAGATGTCGATCGCGCCTAACGTGGGTGCGATCTCCAAGTACCTCACCTCCATCCAGCGCAACCCGCTGTACAATCGCATGCGGGCCAGGATCGGTGGCGTGCTCGAGGGTCACCCGTCGCTCAACACGCTCATCCGGAAGTGGGAAGAGAGCGTGAAGGGCTTCCTGACTCCGGGTGTCCTGTTCGAGGAACTCGGCTTCCGCTATTTCGGCCCGATCGACGGCCACAACATCGACAACCTCGTCGACATCCTGTCGGCCGTGAAGAGCATGACCGGCCCACGGCTCGTTCACGTCATTACGCAGAAAGGGAAGGGATTCCCCGCGGGTGAACACGGTGAGAAGTGGCATGCCCTCCCGCCCGGCCATGATCCGGCGACGGGCAAACAGGTCAAGGTGTCCTCCGCCAACCCGAACTACACGAAGGTGTTCGGTCGCGGTCTCACCGAATTGATGGAGGAACGGAAGGATCTTGTCGCCATCACGGCGGCGATGCCCAGCGGGACCGGTACCGAATCGGTCGCCAAGGCCCATCCGGAGAGATTCTTCGACGTCGGGATCGCCGAAGGACACGCGGTGACGTTCGCGGCCGGTCTCGCGACGCGCGGTGTGCGTCCCGTTGTAGCGATCTACTCGACGTTTCTTCAGCGCGCGTACGACAACATCATCCACGACGTCGCCATCCAGCATCTGCCGGTGATCTTCTGCCTCGACCGCGCCGGCCTGGTTGGTGAGGACGGCGAGACCCACATGGGTCTGTACGACAACGCGTACATGCTGGCCGTTCCCGGCATGACCGTGACGGCGCCGAAGGACTCGACCGAAATGCTGGCGTTGTTGCGCACGGCTGCCGGGCATGCCGCGGGTCCGTTTTCCATTCGTTACCCACGCGACACGGCCCCCGACATCGCGCCGGCGATGTCCGAGGTCGAAGCGGTGCCCTATGGCACGTGGGAGGTCGAGCGGCACGGAAGCGAAATCGCCATCCTGGCCGTTGGCACCATGGTCCGCCCGGCGCTCGAAGCGGCTGAAACACTCGCGATCGAAGGGTTCAACCCGACCGTCGTGAACTGCCGGTTCATGAAGCCACACGACGGCTTGACCCTGTCGGCCATTCTCGCGGACCACCGTCACCTGCTGGTGGTCGAGGAAGGGACGGTGGTGAACGGGTTCGGTGCGTACATGTCGTCGGTCATCGAGCGCATCGAGCCAACGGTCCGCGTGCTGGTGCACGGCGTTCCGGACCGGATCATCTATGCGGCGTCGCGTGCGCGGCAACTCGCGTCGGCGGGACTGGACGCCAGCGGTATCGCTGACCGGGTGCGGGCGTTGCACGAGAGTGAGGCGGTCGCCGGGTGATCCGGCTTGGCGTCATCGGGAACCGGGACTATCCCGACCTGGCGAATGTCCTGCAGCAGCTCCTGAAGCTGGCGTCCGAGCTGGGGGTCGACCTGCGGCTCGAATCGACGTTGCGCGACCTGTCGGGCGGCTTCGACCTCCCGCCCATCCAGCCGGACGACGTCGACGTGCTCCTGACGCTAGGCGGCGACGGAACCCTGTTGCGCGGCGCCCGCTTCCTGGCCGGTCGCGACATCCCAGTCCTTGGCGTCAACCTCGGACGGCTCGGATTCCTCAGCGCCTGCGGCCCGGGCGAAATGGAGACGGCCGTGCGCCGGCTGATCGCCGGGGACTATCGCGGCGAGTCGCGGATGATGCTCGAGGGCCGGCCAAGCCTGTCCGAGGACCCGCGGCGCTGGTACGCGGTCAACGACATCGTCCTGCACAAGAGCGGCAAGGCCCGCGTGATCTGGCTGCGCGTCGAGGTCGACGGGGAAGAAGTCGCCAGCTATGCCGCTGACGGCATCGTCATGTCGACGCCCACCGGTTCGACCGCCTACAACCTGTCCGTGGGCGGGCCGGTGGTGGTGCCTGGCCATGCATCGATCGTGATCTCCCCGATTTCCGCGCACGCCCTGTCGATCCGGTCGGTGGTGGTCGGTCCGGACGTGACCATTACCGTTCACGCCGACGACGACGGCACGGACCGGCTGGTGACCGTCGACGGCCAGGTGGGTGCCACGTTAGGCACGCAGGAATCACTGGTGGTCCGCCGCGCGTCGCGATCGGTCACCCTGGTGCGGTTCGCCGAGATGACATTCTTCACGCGGATGCGGCGCAAGCTCGGGTGGGGTGCCCCGCCCGACGACCCGCGTGCGTAATGCTCACGGAACTTCGCATCCGGAACCTCGCCGTCATCGAGTCGGTGACGTTGCCGGTCGCACCGGGCTTCAATGTCCTGTCGGGTGAGACCGGCGCCGGCAAGTCGATCATCGTCGGCGCGTTAGGCCTCCTGCTGGGTGAACGGGGCAGCGCCGCCGTCGTCCGCACCGGCGCCGACAAGGCCGTGGTCGAGGGCGTCTTCGATGGCGGCGCCAACCGGGCCCTGCATGCCGTGCTCGAGGAGAATGGCATCGAGGCCGACGACGGGCTGGTCGTGTTGCGCCGCGAAGTGTCGGCGTCAGGCAAGAGCCGGGCGTGGATCAACGACATGACCGTCACCACCGCCGCATTGGCGAGCGTCGGCCGCCTCCTGGTGAACCTGCACGGCCAGCACGAGTCCCAGGCGTTGCTGCACGACGATGCACAGCGCGAGGTGCTCGATGCACTGGGTGGCGCGACGGAAACCGCGTTGGCCGTGCGCAGCGCCCACACGGAGCTCGAGTCCATCCGCAAGTCCATCGCCGATCTCACCCGTCGCCGCGACGAGGCGCAGAAACGCGCCGATTACCTGCGGCATGTCGTGCGGGAGATCGATGAGGCAAACCTCCTCCCGGGCGAAGAGGAACGCCTCGACGAAGAAGGCCGGCGCCTGACGCACGCGGTCGAGTTGCGAACGCACATCGCGCAGGCCTTGGCGGCGATCGACCAGGGCGACGACACCGCGGTCGATGCCGTGTCGGTGGCGCGCCGGGCGGTGGCCGCGTCCGCCCGCCTCGACCCGGCGGCCGAGTCGCTTTCCGGGTCGATCGATGAGGTCCTCGTGGCGCTCCAGGAACTGTCTCGCGACCTGGCAGCCTACGAGGCGACCCTCGATTCCGACCCGGAACGGCTGGCCGAGGTGGATCGCCGCCGTGACCAGATCAGCCGGGTGACGCGGAAACATGGCGGGTCCGTCATCGCCACGTTAGGCGCGCTTCGCGAGGCGCGCGCCGAGCTGGAGGTGCTGGACACCGCCGCGGTGGATCTTCGTGGACTGACGGAGCGCGAAGCTGCGGTGCGTGCCGAACTGTCCACCCGGGCCGCCGCGCTGACGAAGTTACGCCAGAAGGCCGCCAGGAAACTGGTCACGGAAGTTGAACGCCTGTTACCCGAACTCGGCCTCCCCGGCGGGCGGTTCCAGGTTCACCTCGAACCGCTGTCAGACACGTCGGCGTCTGGCGCGGAGGCGGTGGAGTTCCGCGTGGCGTTGAATGTCGGCCATGATGCGCGGTCGCTCGCCAGAACAGCATCGGGCGGCGAGCTGTCGCGCGTCATGCTCGCGCTCGAGACGATCCTGGCGCGCCTCGACCAGGTGCCCACGCTCGTGTTCGACGAGGTCGACGCCGGAATCGGTGGTACAGTCGCGTTGAAGGTCGGCGACAGCCTCCGCCGCCTGGCCGAACACCACCAGGTCCTGGTGATCACGCACCTCGCCCAGGTGGCAGCACGTGCCCACCATCACGTCGTCGTCGCGAAGGGAGCGAAGGGCGGCGTGTCCACCGCAGACATCAGCGTCGTACAGCGTGATGATCGCGTGGCGGAAGTGGCGCGCATGTTAGGCGGCGACCCAGCCAGCAAGGTCAGCAAGGCCCACGCCAGGGAGCTTCTCGACGCCGCCAGCTAGCCGCTGGAGAAGTAGAGGTACCCAGCACCGCTACGCCTAACAGTTCCAATAACCACTAACCAATACCAGTTCTCTTTTGAGCTAGCGGTATATCCTGAGTCCGATGCCGTTCATCTGCATCGCCGGCACGCCCCGCCCGCTCATCACCTGCGTGTGCATGTACCAGATCTCGAGCGGCCACTTTGCCGTGCGGCGAGCGTTCGCGCGCACGGTCGAATAGGTCACGGCGAACCCGAGGACCTGTTCCTTCTGCGCCGTGGCGACGCCGAGGGCTGCGGCATCGATGATCAGCGGCGTTCCATCGACACTTGTCGCTTCGAGATGGCCTGTATAGGAGTCGGCACCCTTGCTCCGGAACCGGTACATGCCGCTGATCGCGAACTCATCGTTGGGCACGTACCGTGGGGCGACCTCGAATTCCATGACGTCTCCGAGATCCCGTTCCACCTCGAATTCGTGCACGAGTTCGGGGAAGGGCCGGCGCGGGTCGTCGGTCACGCGCCTGACGAGTCGGTCGGGTTGCTGCAGCCCAAGGCGCACGACCGCTGAGGTCCAGAAGCGCGCACCGAGCGCGAGGTCGGCAAAGCCACGGAGTTCGATGTCCGCCTGCCGGTCGCCGGTGCCGACGTCCGTGAAGTCGTGCGGGAGGTCGAGCTGGGCGGTGCCGAGCCGGTAGATGCCGGCCGCGGCCACCCGGAGCGCGCCGAAACGCGGCAGCTCGGCCGTCGCGTTAGGCCCGAATGTGTCGATCAACTGGATCTTCGCGCCGATTTCGATGTCGCCGAGGTGGCTGTGCTCGTAATCGCCGAGTGGATGGGCCAGGAT
>CAMPKM010000197.1 GCA_946887155.1 uncultured Gemmatimonadota bacterium | reverse complement strand
TTGGGACCGCGGCCGTCGTCACCACAGCTCCGGTCATTGACGGCAAGCTCGATGATGAGAGCTCGAAGTCAGCGGTGGCGTGTTTCAGCAGGGCCAGACCCGCGCGCAGTCCGGTTCGATGGGCGGATTCAACCTCAACTGGGACGCGACGTGGCAGGTCGCCACGTCGATCGATTCCACAGGATGGTACGCCGAGTTCCGGATTCCGTTCTCGACACTCCGCTACGGCGTTGGCACGACCCAGAACGTGTCATCTTGCCGGCCGGCGACTACGACTGTGGCTCGTTAGGCCTCGACTTGATCTGCCCTTGATCGGAGCGTGATGTCACAGCGCGACCGGATTGGCCTTGCGGCAGCGTTGCCGATCCGCGGACGCCAGCGCTCCGGCGCGGCGCATGATCAGCGACGCGTCCAGCGTGAAAAGCTTCCAACGCACGACCGACGGCGCCGGCAATCCAGCCTTCTTGAGATCGACGATCGAGATGTCGTCAGACCACGGCGTGTGAGTGGCCGTGGTGATCATGGCGAGGACCGCGTGCTTCGTCTGCTTGTTGAAGATGGTGGATGAACAGACGAGCGCCGGCCGCCGCTTGCTCGCCTCGCGGTCCGTGAAGGGAAACGGGACGATGACGACGTCCCCGGGATCATAGACCGGCATACGCGTCGTCATCGTCCGGCGATTCCCACTCCGGCGCGAGGGTTGCCTCCAGCGCCTGCAAGTCAGCGTCGCGCGGAGGTGCTCGGCGCACGCGCACGCCGTAGCGCGCGTCGATCAGGAATTCGATCCGATCACCCGCGCTCACCTGGAGCGCTTCGCGAACCTGTCTGGGAATCGTGGCCTGGTATTTGGCGGTCAGCGTCGACACCGGCATCTCTCCTCCGCATTACATTGAATGTAATACGGTAATACTGTAATACTCGGTTGGGAAGGGCTGGATGGATTGAACGGACCGAACATACGTGGCGTGGTGAGCCCCCTCGTCATCCTGACAGTGCAGCCTGTGCTCTTACGATGCGGCAAATGGACGGGTCAGGCCGCTCTCACGATCCGGTTGAGCGTTACGATCTGGCCGGCGTGCCGGGACGAATGTTCGGCGGCGTGAAAGATGAGGCCGAGTGCCGTGGATGGTCGCTTCAGTCGTCCGACTTCGCGCGCGTCGAGCAGCGAGTCTTCTTTCACCGTTCGCAGAAACTCGATCGCCGAATCGACACCCGTCGACAGACCACCAACGAGCGACTCGAGTGGAGGGCGCGTGTCGTGAATCGTGCGTTCGGCGGCCAGGTACGCCAACTGTTCCGGCGAAAGCTGTTCCCCGCGCGCGTATGTCAGCAAACGGTCGAGGCTTCCGGGGAGATGCTTGAGATGAAATCCAATGGACGCCACGCCACCCGGGCGCGCCCAGAGCTGGTCGCTCGTGAGGTCGGCGACGAGCGGCAGCACATCCTCCCCGACCTGCAGGATCGCGTGCGCAGCCGGCTGAAGAATGGGCGCAATTCCCGGAAGGGGACCGCGCAGCCAGACCTCGATAGGAGTCGTCATGAGCGCGATTAGTAGCGGCCGATGAAGTCACACGCAATGGATCTTCAGCCCTGCTCAGTGACTCGACGTCAACAGGTGGCGTTCATACCTGCCGGACGAGCGTGATCTTCACGTCGTTCCCTTACCAGGCTCGACGCGATACCGCGATGACCGGGTGAAGAACGCAATCGGGAGGATCGCCACCGCGATCGCCAGCACGCCGAGGCCGGACACGCCACGCGAGGCAAACCACCACCCACCGCTGACGGCAATCGCGGCTGATGACAACTGCGCCGTGAGGTCGGCGCGCCCAACAATCCGCGCCCGACGAGCAGGCGGAGCAGCATCCGCCAGCAACACGGTGGACCCGATGAACCCGAAGCTCCAGCCGAAGCCGACCAGCGCGAGCCCGATGGCGAAGCCCGTCGCGCCCGGGACGAGCGCGACGATGGCGCCGCCTGACGCGAGGAGCGCGAGTCCAACCAGGATGGTTTGCTGCCGGCCGACGCGGTCCGCAAAACGGCCGACGACCCGCGACAACGCGAACATGCCAACGAAGTGCGCGAGCATGACCGTGCTCAATACCGGCACGCCATGACCAGCGTGAGCGATCGCTGCCCCGGATACGCCCATCACCGCCGCCATCGATGCCTGGCTCGATGCCAGCGAAACGGTCGCGGCGACGACGAGGTGTGGCGATCCGCCTGACGAGTTCATGACCGGTACCGACGCGGCCGACGTCCCATGCACGAATGACCGGGGTTCAGCGGCACCGGCGAGGCATGCCGCCGCAATGAGGAGAAGTGGCGGCGCCAGGAACCACACGAGGTCGAGCGGCGGTCGGCCAATGAGCCTGCCAAGCGGCTCGGAGAGGAGCAGCACCAGCGGTCCGGCCACGGCACCGAAGATCGCCGCGATCTGGACCCATGCCACGCCGCGGCCACGTTCTTCGGGCGCAAACATCTCGGCGGCCGCGAGCCGACTCAGGCCCGCGGTGCCGAAGCAGGCTGCCAGGATGAATGCGCCGGCCACGAGGAGCGGAAGGATGCCCCCCTGGGCTCCGATTCCGGCAATGACGTAGCCACCCGCGGCGACGACGTACGATGCCATGAGCGGACCCTTTCGACCATACCGGTCCATCGCCCGGCCGCCTAACGCCGCACCGGCGGCAGCGCCCACGTTGAACAGCGCCACGTACAGGCCAGCCCAGCCAAGGTTGCCGCTCAACCGTACGAGCGCCGCCGAGCCCGGGCCGACGGCCATGGATGTCGACGCCCAGGCCAGGGCGTAAGCGGCGCCCAGCCGTTGCAGCGTGTGGCGTGCCCTGGAATCCATGGGAGGTTGGCGAGTGAAGGTTTGCCGGTACCGGCAGTGGACAGGGAACCGCTCCTGAATCTGCACTTCCGCCGTCGACTGTGAGAAGGCGCGGGTCGACGGGGAGAAATGAAGGACGTAGATTCGTGTCCGCTCGCGGCGATGCCGCGAGGTCCCTCACCCCCCTGTCCATGTCCCTCGTAAATCGCTTTTCATTGCTGGCCGTCGTCGCCGTTCTGGCGTGCAAGGCGCAGGATGCGTCGCCACCGGCAACCGCCGAATCGTCGACGGCTGGCGCCAGTATGGTTGCCGCCGACCTGCTCAAGGATATCGAAGGCCTGGAGACGAAAGTCGTCGACCTGGCTGGCGCGATGCCGGAGAACAAGTACAACTGGCAGCCAGACAGCGCGCGAACGGTGCGCCGGGTGCTGCTGCACATCGCCGCCGACAACTACGTCCTCCCGGCCATGCTTGGCTTTCCCCCCGATCCCGCCGTTGGCCTGACCGCGGATTACGAGACCGGTGTCGCGTATGAGAATCGGGAGCTGTCTAAGGATTCCGTGGTGGCGGAGCTCCGGCGTTCGTTTGCATTCCTCAAGCAGTCACTTGGAAGCGCAACGCCGACGAGCATGTCTGCACCGGTGACGATGTTCGGTCAGCCGTTCACGGGTCAGTCCGGCTGGATCCTCACCGTGACGCACATCCACGAACACCTCGGCCAGCTCATCGCGTACGCGCGAACGAATGGTGTGAAGCCGCCCTGGAGCTGATTGAGTTGATGAGTTCTTTCACCGCCAAGGACGCCAAGGTTGCGCGACCTTGGCTTCCGACGTATCCGGACCAGAGTTGCGTCGCCTCCTGTCTTTTGCCAGACCGTTCGAGGGCGGGCCATTAACCCGCCCGGACTTCTATTTGAGGATTCCTGCCAGAGCAGCTATGGCGGCGACCGCGCCACACCAGAACATGAACGACCACTTCATGAGGTTGGACTGAACGTCGCCCACCTTCTCCATGACGGCGGCAAATCGATCGTCACTCCGTTCGAACTGGCGATCCATATCAACGAATCGGCGATCGACATCAACGAAGCGGCGATCGACATCGTCCAGGCGGCGGTCGATGCCATCCAGACGGCGGTCGACGCCGTCAAAGCGATTGTCGATACCATCAAACCTGGCCAGCACGTCACGCGCAAACTCGTCGAACCTTGCCTGACCGCGAGCGTTATCGGCGCGGATCTCGTCGAGGATAGTCACGAGTTCGCCCCCAGCTTCCTGGCCAAGGGTAGTGCGTAAGTGTCGGGGCAGTTTTGGAGAGATTGACATGAATCGAGGGGCTGAACTCGCCCCAACGTACCGAACATCGTGGAGGTGAGCGGTACCGCCTCAACGCACATCCCATCAATTCCTCGCATGCCGAACCTTACGCTCGGCACTGTCGCCGAGTCCAGTGGGATCTACGACGCGTCAGTGCATCGAAATGACTTCGCGACCGCGAGAGCACTAGACTGCTAAGTGCTTACATCTCCTGGAGCTCCTCGGGGAGCCGGAAGATGCGGACCTCATTGGCATTCAATAGCGGAACGAACACGAGGCGCTGTCGCGGATCCCAGCCGATGTCCCCCGGCGACGGGATGCCACCCACGACCTTCGTAACCGTTCCATTCTTGAGTATGCTCAGCGACGAATCGTCCTGCGCCGACAGCAGGAACCGGCCGCCACCTGCCGACTCGACGCCGTCGTAACCGCCCGGGCCTGCTGCAATCAACCGGGGATCGCCGCCGCCGGGCTGCCATTCGAAAATCCTCGGCGGACCCAGCGCGGCGATGATGAGCCGCTGGCCTTCGTCGTCCCAGAAAACGCCGTTAGGCATGCCGAGTGTGTCGCCTTCAACGGCAATCGACACCGCTCGGTCCGCGGCGATGCGGTAGACGCGGTCCGGACTCTGGTGCGTCACCCCGGAATCGCCAAACACGAACCGCGTATCCGAGACGTACATGGTGCCATCGGGGGCCCGCGTGATGTCGTTGAGAAAGATCGCGCCGTCTCGCGACAGGTCGACCGATACCAGTGGGGCGCCCGCGGTCACGTCGAATGCCCGCACGGCATCGATGTCGGTTACCCAGAGCGTATCACCCTGCAGGAACATTCCCTTGGGGGAATGCAGCGTCACGCCATTCCGCCCACCGGCAATGAACCGCAGCGAATCGATCGTCCCGTCCGATCGAACCCGGCTGATGTAGCCGTTGCCATCCTTCTGCCCTGGGTTGCCGGTGACGTTCGAGACGTAGAACACATTGCGTGCGGCATCCCATCGCACCGACTCCGGCGTCTCGAATCCGGACACGGTCGCGACCAGCTCCGGCTCCTGTGTCGTAGCCGGCGCTTCATCGCGCACACACGCAGAAATGAGGATCGCGGAAACCAAAGCTACCGTGGTACGAAGCATCGCCATGCTCACAAAAGGGTCGCGTGAGTGTCGGTGCTATTCCGCCATCGGGCAACGGCACCGTGACGAGCCACCGCTGGACGTGACCAGACGATTCGCGGCTGCGGAACATGGCGGCGATCCCCCCCGTCCGGGTGGCATCCCAGCACCGCGGCGTTCGTTTCATCTGGCACGAGAACCGGAGGCACGTAGCTTTTCCGCATCGGGGGGACGACGATGTGGACGATTCACTTGCGATCGGGACTCCGCAGGCGGATCAAGCCAGCGATGCAGCGTGCCACGCTCAGTGCCGTGATTGCCGTTCTGGCGGCCATGGCGATGCCGGCCGATACGCACGCTCAACAGTGCGTGAAGAAACCAGCGATTGTTCGCCCGGAAGATGCGCTCTTCATCGAACTCGCCGATAACAGGGACTTCAAGGTCGACCAGGCCATAATGGAGTCCGCTCGCGATGTGTTCTACATCATGGGCGATTGTGAGGAACTAAATCCCCAGAACCCGGCGTCCACCCTTCGCGTGCCGTACATACTGGTCTGTAGCCCAAGCCTCGGGATGCAGACGCTCGAAGAGAAGAAGCTGCAATTGTCAGAGGTCGCGAAAACGACGGGTTGCGCGAAGAACCCTGGGTCAATTTTGAAGGCTGTACTC
>CAMPKM010000196.1 GCA_946887155.1 uncultured Gemmatimonadota bacterium | reverse complement strand
CCTCCGGTCCATATCGCAACGCCGCGGTGCACGAAACCGGTTCCGTTGGACGGCTGGCCCCCGGTGTGCGAACCAGGATCGAACCGCCAGAGCTGTCGCCCCGTATTGGCATCCAGCGCGACAACGCGATTGTACGGCGTACTGAGGTACAGCGTGTCGTTGAGCATCAGCGGCGTGGCCTGGAACGTTCCCGGTCGCGCCGCTTTCGTGGAGTCCGTCGGCGGAATCGGTTGTTCGTCCGTCGCCCAGGTCCACGCCCGTGTCAGCCCGCTCACATTGTCCCTGTTCACGTCCGTGAGCCGCGAGTACTTCATCCCTCCCGGATCGCCGCCATACACCGGCCACTCCACAAGCTGGCTCGTCCCCTGGCTGCGCAAGCCGAGCGACACGCCGAGTACAACCGCGCCTAACGCCGCCAGAACCAGTGCTCTCATGTAAGCCTCTGCGCCTAGCCTATTCCCCCGTGCCCCCGTGCCCCATACTCCGTGGCCCGTCCTCAATTCCTGTGGATCCTCCCGCTCTTCATCACGAAGACAACCCGTCGCATCGCCGTGAAGTCAGAAAGCGGGTTCCCCTCGACCGCAATCACATCAGCGGTCAAACCGGGCTTCAACGTCCCTGTCGACGTGTCCAGCCTGATCGACTGCGCCGCCAATGACGTGGCGGAGGTGATCGCGTCCATCGGCTTCTGCCCGGCTTCGTTCACCCGGCAGATGAGGTCTTCCACGTTCCGCCCGTGCGCGCCAGCCACCGCATCCGTCCCGAAAACAACTTTCAGCCCCGGCGTGTTGATCGCCTTCTTCAGCGCTTCCACCGCCAGCGGTAGCGCGCGTTCCATCGACGCAAATCCCTCGGCGTTGTAGTTGCCGATGCCTTCGTACTTCGCGCGATTCTCCAGGTAATTCCGGAAAATCAATCCGCACTGCGGAGAGAAGTAGGTCCCGCGCTCCGCCATGCGACGCAGGACTTCCGGCGTCGCGAAGACGCCATGCTCGATCTGGTCGCAGCCGGCTTCGACGGCCAATTGCATGGCCTCCGCGGCATGGGCATGAACCATCGCCCGCAACCCTTGTGCGTGCGCTTCACCGCAGGCGGCCGAAAGCTGTTCCGCCGACATGGTTGGACCACCACCGTCGCGAATGCTGCGCGACGCGAAGATCTTCACGACATCGGCACCGCGCGCCTTGAACGCGCGTATTCGCTGTCGGATCGTGTCAGGCTGGCCGCCGCTGATGGAGCCGAGCGACGTGAGGATCCGGGGGCCGGGTATCGCGCCGCGATTGATCGCGTCGCGCAGATCCCTGTCTTCGGCCGAGCCGGGGCTTTGCAACGTCGTGACGCCGGACATGAGTGTTTCATGCGCGTTGCCGGCCGACGCGATCGCCGCTTGTGCCGGCGTCTCTCCATCGTTGGACGTGTGGTACCGGCCTTCCGCATTGAAATGCCAGACGATGTGGGCATGCACGTCGATCAGACCGGGCATGATTGTCGCATCGCCCAGGTCGATCCGCCGCCCGCGAAACGATGCCGGCAGCGCCCCCACACTCGTTATGCGATCTCCCTCGACGACCACGGTCGCATTGTCGAGCATTCGACCCGCCCCGTCGATGAGGCGCCGGGCGGTGATGGCCACTGCCTCCGGTTGCTGCGCCGGAAGTGCGCCGGCCAGCCCAAGCGCAAGCCCGAGTAGGACCGCCGATATAGTCCGCGTCACCAGATTCCCCTCACGTCTCACGTCTCACGACTCACGTCTCACCTTTCACGTCCGCTTGCTTGGGAATTCGCGCCCGATTTCCTGCGCCGCTCTCAGCGAAAGCGCACAAAACGTCAATGTCCCGTTCGCGCAACTGCCGCTCACCATCGTCGGCGCACCCACCACGAACAGGTTTTGGTGTTCGAACGCGCGTCCCCACGAGTCGACGACGCCGGACGTCGCGTCGCGTCCCATGCGGCAACCGCCGGCCGGATGGTCCTGGAAGCTGTCGCTCGCGGTGCGGATCACCCGACCGTTGCCCGCGCGCGCCAGCGACTCAAAGAGTGCCTTGATCTGGTCTTCACTCCAGGCGCGCAGGTCGCGCGAGACCTCGGCGTCGCGCCAGGACAGCTTGGGCAACGGATCACCGTGAGCATTGCGACGCGCGCCGTCGAGCGTAAGCTCACTCTCGCGCGCGGGGACGACATCGTAATAGCAACGAACCCTCGCCGTCCCCGTTTGCGTCCGCGCGCGCCAGTCGTTCATGATGTCGTCGCCGAGCATGAGGTTACCGGCGTCGTTACGAAGACGCGGTCCCTTGTCCACCGCCGACTCCCACACCCGCAGGTCATGACGCAGGTACCGGTCGTACCTCGGCTTGCGCATGAAGTGTTTGGTCACGAGCGAGTGCTGCTCGTTGATGCCCGGATAGAGCTTGATGGGGAGCGCAATGTATCCGCCAACATTGCGATGTCCGGTCAGGTACTTGCCCACCAGGCCCGCTCGATTCGCCAGTCCGTTCGGGAATCGCGACGATTGCGACAGCAGCAACAGGTGAGCGCTCCAGACGTAACCGCCGGCGACGACGAACGTGCGGGCACGGA
Organism: uncultured Gemmatimonadota bacterium; assembly: GCA_946887155.1. The sequence continues at coordinate 3,358 of CAMPKM010000196.1, read as the reverse complement.
TCTCTACCGGATCAGAAGGCGTGTCGCGGGCAACGGCCTGCGCCACCTCGATGCGGTCACTCCCGGCAGCAGGGACCAATCGCCTGACGAGTGTTCGCGTCAGCATGGAAACCTGATTGCCCTTGCGCAGCGTGTTCCACGTCGCGTCCGGCGAATACTTCGCGCCGACCGGGCAGATCGGCGTGCACGTGTCGTTGCGACAGCATGCCACCCGGCCCTTGTACGGGATGGAGTTCTTCGCCGACGGCTGGCTCCAGGTCGGGATGCCTGCGCCGCTCACCCACTCCTGCAACTTCTCCAGGCTGTACGAGAGGGGAAGCTTTGGCAGCGGAAATGGCTGGCCGCGCGGATCGATGTCGGCGGGACCCTGTTCCCCTGAGATTCCCATCCGGACCTCGGCCTCCTGATAGAACGGATCGAGGTCGTCGAACGTGATCGGCCAGTCATCGCCAACGCCGCTGGTCGTGCGAAGCTGGAAGTCTTCGGGACTGAAGCGCGGCGTGACGCCGCCCCAGTGCATCGCGAGGCCCCCAACGCCCATCGATCGTGACTGGATGCCATCGACCGAGGCGTCGTCGAGATGATCGTCAGGCCAGGGACTCTCGCCATAATCGAGGAAGCGGCGACGCAGGCCGTACCAGTCCTGCAACGGAGGCATGTCGTCGCCCGCTTCCACAACCAGCACGCGAACGTTCCGTTCGTCGGCGAGCTTTTCGGCCACCATCGCGGCCGTAATTCCTGATCCGACGATACAGATGTCGGTCTCGATGACGCGCATGCTCATGATCCGGCGGCCCCAATTTCGCGGCCGATGCCCGAGGAGTTCCCGTTTCCGGCAAGAGGCAAAGGCTGGCGAGGCGCATTCACCAGGGGCCGGCACTGATTGCGGCCGATGCGTGCGTTGTAACAGCGGTCGGTCGCGTCAGGCGACGAGAAGTACCACGACAGTACCGCGAGCGCGATGTGGTTGGCGCCGATCGGATCCGGCATCCGGTTGATTCGATCCGCCGCCAGCGCCGCGGTTACCAGGTCCCGCCGTTGCGCGACGTTGAGGTCGACGAATGCGCGCTGATGCTGTTGTCGCGCTTGTTGGTCGAGCGTGGTGAGTTGACCGCGCCACCGGTTCATGGGCGATTCGCCCGTCTTCCGCAACTCGGCGCTGCCGTAGGGATGCACGACTTCCGCGCCGGCGCGATACCCGCCGATCCACCCACTGAATTCGCGACCAACACGGGTGAATCCAGCCTCACCCAACTCGGAAGGAAGGACTGCCGCCGCCAGGCTCGCGACAACTGCGGGGTCGAGTGAGGTCGATTGTGCCCTGACGCCGACATTCGAAGCGCTCCTCGGTCGAATCCCAATCCCGAGTGAAGCGCCAAGCGCACTCATCCAGCCCAGGAATGATCGGCGGGACAGCATGCGGCCGAATGTATTTACCGGCGATTCGCGCTGTAAGGGCAAGAACGCGGAAGACGCGGCTTCACTTCGGATCAGCGCGGGTACGTCAACGGCTGGAGAGGCGAGTCGGCGCGGATTGGGCGAATCTACGCGGATTAGGCGCGAGCGGATTGGCGCGGCAGGTCAACAGATGGAGAAGCGAGTCGGCGCGGATTCCGCGAATCTACGCGGATTTCATTCTGTTCTGGATCTCGGCCAGCGATGGGCGGAAGTACAGCACTGTAGACCGAAGCCGTAGGAGTGACGCCGTGTCTGGAATCGATCGTCGGTTCGATTCGCCCGTTTCGGCGAAGATCCGTGCCAAGATGTCGTTGCCCTGTCCGCGTCTCACCGGTTTGATCAGCGTCGTCCGCGATTTGCCCTACCGCGGCAATCGTCGTGAAATCAGACCTTATCGCTTCTTGCAGAGGTGCGCGAACTCGGGCGGAGCTTTGCACGTTCCGGTCGGCGTGGATTGGACCGCCGGCGCCGCGGCAATCGCATTCACCGCAACGCGCCCGGCCCGGGAGTTAGTCCAGCGCGCGCGAGTGCCACGGACGTCGATATGCGCAAACGGGCCGCTTGGACCCGTTGCGTGATAGAGACCAAGGCCACCGACCAGGTCGGGGAATTGCTTCTCGACCCTTTCCACGGCGCGGTTGATCACGTCCGTGTCCATGAAGTCGACCGTTCCGTCGCGATTGAGGTCGTCCATGCGGCCGTCGCCGTTCGCGTCGATGATAACGTCAGCGGCATCGCCGTATTGATGCCGGCTGGCGTAGGCCGCGCCCTCGGATGAAGCGCGCTTGTTGTATTGCGGCGTGCGGAAGCCGGACAGCACGACCACGTTTTGTGTCGCGACACCCTGCGATTCCAGCATCGACAACACCAGCTCGAGCTTGTCGAGCAGCTCTTCCCGCATGACGACGTATTTCGGCCAGACCTGCGCCTGATCATGCGTAATGAAACTGCGCAGCGAAAAGTGCGTCGACAGTCGCAGGTCCACGTTCTCGGGTGTGACCTCGATGAACCCGATCGGGTTCTCGTAATTGCCCGACATGCGGCGTCGCTCGCCGGGCCACCAGCCCACGTTGTACGAATTGACGTACCCGCCGGCCTTCTCTGTCCACGGCTTGAGCGTCACGAAGGCGAAGCCCGATCCATCACGCGGGAACGACAGGGTCCGCACGCCGGGCAACGTCACGTCCGACCCGAAACGCTTGACGAGCGACGGCAGGTGCTCGATGTCCTCACGGGTGAGGAATGCCACGCGAAGGTGACCGCTCCGCCCGGCGAGGGAATCGAACGTTCCCGATGAAACCAGGCCGCGAGCCGGCACGTTCACCAACTCGGCGCGTGAGTCTTCCGCCTTGCCGCCGGTCATGGCCGTCGCAGCAAATGCCAGCGGTACGGCGACGAGGAGCGATCCGCCGATGGCTCCCGCACGAGCTGCGTGGCGACGGCTGAAACGAGGGAACGACAGGGGCAATCGCATCTACGGAAAGACGAATTCCGTAAACGTCCAGCAACCCAGTCAGACGTCACAACTTGCCTGCCCGGTGACGCACGCCACACACCAGCAGGTCAACCCGCACAAAAGGGGTCAGACACCTTTTTGTGCTGAAGTGGCCGGAATCCGAGGTTGGTCGTCCACCAAGCGACCCTGGCCAGCGATATGAAAACCGCACCCAATTCCGCCGATCGTTTCGTCGACGCCATCGCCGTGTTCACGGTGCTCGCTGGCCTGACCATGTTCGCCTTCGCGCGGCACGCGCTCACCAGTATCGGCAACGGAACGCGCGTTGCTTCGCCGGGAACATCAAACGTGGCACTGGCCGATCTGCACGTTGCTCAGTCGAAGCTGGGACTTTGGATTGTGGGCGTCGGAATACTGATCGGCGTGGTCGCCGCGGTCCGGCAC
>CAMPKM010000195.1 GCA_946887155.1 uncultured Gemmatimonadota bacterium | reverse complement strand
AGGTCTTCAACCTGAAGATCGCCTCGCTCGTGCCCGAAGGTACGCTGGTCAAGGAAGGCGAAGTCGTCGCCGAAGTCGATCGTTCGCCGCTGGCGACGAAGCAGACGGAAGTCTCGTTGTCGCTGCAGAAAGCCGAGGCGCAGTACGAGCAGGCGATGCTCGACTCCACGCTGAATCTCGGCAAGGCGCGCGAGGAGATGAAGACGATGGATCTGTCGCTCGAAGAGAAGCGGATTGCCAAGGAGCAGGCGATCTACGAGGCGCCGTCGGTGAAGCGCCAGGCAGAACTCGATTACGAGAAGGCCGAGCGGGCGTTGGCCCAGGCCAAGGTGGACTACAAGACCAAGACGGAACAGGCGCAGGCGAAAATGCGCGAGGTGGGCGCGGACCGGGACCGGCAGCGCAACCTGCTCAAGAACATCATGGATGTCATGGCCGGCATGACCATCAAGGCGCCCGCTCCGGGGATGGTCATCTACGTGAAGGAGTGGAGCGGAAAGAAGAAGACGGCCGGTTCGTCGGTGAATCCGTGGGAGCCGGCGGTGGCGACGTTGCCGGACCTCTCGATCATGGAATCGCTCACGTACGTCAACGAAATCGACGTCCGGAAGCTGCGCGTCGGGCAGCCGGTGTCGGTGTCCCTCGACGCCGACCCGAGCAAGAAACTGACCGGGGTCATCAAACAGGTCGCGAACGTGGGCGAGCAGCGGCCTAACGCCGATGCCAAGGTTTTCGAGGTCGTGGTCGACATCGTGAAACCGGACACCTCGCTGCGCCCGGGCATGACGACGGGGAATGAAGTCGAAACGCAGTCGCTCAAGGACGTCCTGTACATCCCGCTCGACGCGATGGTGGTCGAGGATGGCATCCCGGTGGTTTTCAAGCAGGACGGCGGACGCGTGATCAAGCAGGAAATTGCCACGGGCGTGATGAACGATGACGAAGTCGTGATCGTGAAGGGACTCGAGGAAGGCCAGACCGTGCTGTTGTCGCCACCGCTCAACCGGGACGAGCTCGAGGTACAACGATTGCCGGGGAGTGAGAACGCGCCGCCGCCGGGAGCGTCGGGTGACACCGGGCAACGGAAGGCGGTTCCGCCGTCCCCGGCGGAGGAGAAGAAGGGCGCCGCGCCCGGCGCGCAGCCAAAGGCTGCCCCGGCGACGCCGGCTCGCAAGGGCTGATCGGTGAAGCTCGACCCAGCGTCGTTGACGTCGCTTCGAGCCCAGCTCACGGCGCATGTGCTGTTCGGCATGCGAACGGCGGCGGAAGCAGTCGTGCACAACAAGCTCCGGGCGGGCCTGACCTCGCTCGGCATCCTCTTCGGTGTTGCGTCGGTGATCGCGATGCTGGCGATCGGGCGCGGCGCCAAGCAGGAAATCCTCTCGCAGATGCAACTGCTCGGCTCGAACAACATCGTCATCGCTCCGCTCGTCGAGCAGAAGGAGGGCGCGGCGCAGGAGGAAGAGCAGTCGGGCAAGAAGGAAGTGAAGCGATACACCCCCGGCCTCAACTACCATGACGTCGAGGCGATCCAGCGTATGGTGCCGGGGGTCGACGTGGCCAGCGCCGAAATCGTGATGAACACGACGATCACGCGCGAAGGCCGCAGCCGGTCGGGCAAGGTGGTCGGCGTCGACACGACCTATTTCCGGCTGACCAACGAGGCGCTGAGCCAGGGCTCGTTCTTTTCCCCGAGCCAGATCGAGCGGGGCCGGCCGGTGGCCATTATCGGGTACGGTGTACGGACGCGGTTCTTCACCACCGAAGAGCCGATCGGCCGCGCCATCAAGGTCGGCGACTCCTGGTTGACGGTAATCGGGGTGCTCAAGGATCGGCGCGTGAGCAACGAGACGGCGCAACGGTTAGGCATCCGCGATCCGAACATGGACGTCTATGTCCCGGTACGAACGATGCTGCTGCGCTACCGCGATCGGGCCCAGCTGAGCAAGAAGGACATCGAGGAAGCGGCGCGTGGGGGCGGTGAAGGCATGATCATCATCGGCGGCCCCCAGGATGACCAGTCCAACGAGTCGGAGGCCGAGCGTGCCGAGCGGACCAACCTGAACCAGCTCGACCGGATCATCGTCCGGGTGCAGGAAGCGTCGAAGGTTCCGGCGGTCGCCGAACTGCTGCAGCGCATGCTGGCGCGGCGTCACAACCAGGTCGTCGACTTCGAGATCACGGTGCCGGAGCTGCTCCTGCAGCAGGAGCAGCGGACGCGCAACATCTTCAACATCGTGTTAGGCGCGATCGCGTCGATCTCGCTGATCGTGGGCGGCATCGGCATCATGAACATCATGCTGGCGTCGGTCCTCGAGCGCACGCGCGAGATCGGCGTGCGGCGGGCGATGGGTGCCACGCAGAAGGACATCCTGTTCCAGTTCCTGAGCGAGGCGGTAATCATCAGCGTGGCGGGCGGACTGGCCGGCATCATCACCGGCGGCCTGCTCAGCTTCGGCATCGAGCGCTTTGCCGACATCCAGACGCTGGTGTCGTACATCTCGATCGCCGTCGCCTTCGGCGTGTCGTTCACGGTCGGTCTCGTGTTCGGCATCGTGCCGGCGTATCGCGCGGCGCGGGCGGATCCGGTGGTGAGTCTCCGATATGAGTGAGGTCGTGAGGTCGTGAAGTCGTGAAGTCGTGAAGTCGTGAAGTCGTGAAGTCGGGGATCGTTAGGTTAAACATCGAGTGACATCATGAAGACTTGTCTGGTTCTTGGCGCGTGTTTCCTGGTGGCAACGAGCGTCGGGGCGCAGGACGCCGCCGCTCCGGCGACCGTGCAGGCATCCGGCGGACTGACGTTGCAACAGGCGATCGAGCAGGCGCAGCAGAACGGGCTGGCGGCGCGGGCGGCGGTGAGCGTTCGTAACGCGGCGCGGGGACGCGACCGGGCCTTCGACGCGCGGCTGCTGCCACAGATTTCGTTAGGCGGCAACCTGCCGGTCTACCAGCGCTCCATCGTGGGTGTCATCCAGCCCGACGGCAGCACGATCTACCGGCCGCTCCAGGAGACGCGTTCCGACATCAACATGTTCGTGACGCAGCAGATTCCGTTCACGGGCGGCACGCTGACGATGAGCTCGCGGTTGAACAAGCGGGAAGGGAACAGCGTGCCCGAAACGTGGAGCTCGTCGCCGTTCAGCATTTCGCTCTCGCAGCCATTGCTGCGCTCCAACGCCATCGGCTGGAACAACGAAGTGAACGGGCTGCAGGCCGACATCGCCGAGCGGCAGTACGCCGAAGCGCGCGAGGACATCGCGCTGCAGGTCTCGGGGGCCTTCTTCGACTACTACGCGGCACAAGTCTCGCTGCGCAACCAGACGCTCAATGCGGCCACGAACGACACGCTCTACCGCCTGAACCAGGGTCGGTACGAGGTCGGCAAGATCAGCGAGAATGACCTGCTGCAGAGTGAGCTGGCATTACTGCGCGCGCGCACGGCGCTCGACGGGGCGCGGCTCGAGCACGATCGCGCCAAGGCAGCGTTACGGCTTGCCCTGAACCTGCCTTCGACTGCCCCACTCGAGATCCAGGTCACGCCTGACGTCCCGGAAATCAACGCGGACACGACGCTGGCGGTGCAGCAGGCGCTGCGCAACGTCTCCACCGTGCGTGCAATCGACCTGCAGGAGACCGCCGCTCGCCGCGGTGTGTCGGAGGCCAGGTTCAACGGCGGCCCTGGTGCCACGGTCAACCTGACGTACGGCTACAACGCCACGGGCAGCTCGCGTAACGAGGTGTATCGCGACCTGCAACAGGCACAGCAGTTCTCGTTGAACGTGCAAATGCCGCTGATCACCTGGGGCGCCCGCGGCGCCGACGTGCAGGCCGCGCGGTCGGAACTGACACGCGCCCAGGCCGAGGGCGCCGTCGCACGCGAACAGGCGCGCCAGGACGCGCACTTTGCCGCCCTGCAGGTGTCGCTGGCGCGCCGCCAGCTCGCGATTGCGGCCAAGGCGGACACCGTAGCGCAGAAGCGTTTCGAAGTGGCCTACAATCGTTATGTGATCGGTCGGATCGACGTCGACCAGCTCTACCTCGCGCAGAACGAGAAGGACCAGGCGTTGCTGCAGTACGGGCAGTCGTTGCGCGGCTACTGGCAGGCGCACTACCGGCTGCGCAGGGTCACGCTCTATGACTTCGAACGCGGGGTTGGTATCCGGTAGTCTGCTGGCACCGGCGGTGCATAACGACACCAGCCGCCTTATTCGTATCGCAGCGCCTCGACGGGATCGAGCCGCGCCGCCCGGCGAGCCGGGATCAGGCCGAACACGATCCCGATAGCGACCGAAACAACCACCGCGACGATCGTCTGGTTGAGCGGCGTCGAGCCACTGGCGTTGATCGCCAGGCTGATCAACTGCCCCAGGCCAAGGCCCACCACGATACCGATCACGCCACCGATGCCGGTGAGCGTTGCCGATTCCACCAGGAACTGCATCATGATGTCCCGGCGCGTCGCGCCGACCGCCTTGCGAAGGCCGATCTCGCGGGTGCGGCTCGTGACGGACACCATCATGATCGCCATCACCCCGATCCCGCCGACCAGCAGCGCCACCGACGACAGCGCCACCATGACGAGAAAGAAGGCGCCCGTGAGCTGGCCGAACAGGTCCAGGATCTGGTCCTGCGTGATGAGGTCGAAGCTGTTCTGCGCCGATGGCCGGAGCCCGCGCCGCTCGCGCAACGCGACCGTCACCGCTTCCTGTGCCTGTTCGACCGTGACACCGGTGCGTGGCTTCACCGGAATGAACAACGCATTCGTCTTGTCGACGTCGAACTGCGCGTCCATCGTGCGGTAGGGAATGATGGCGCCGTTTTCAGCGCCGGGGGGTGTGAAGATGTTCCTGGCCGGCGCGTAGAGGCCGATCACCTGGCACGGCCGTCCACCGACGCTCATCGTGCGACCGATCGGGTTCACGTGGCCAAACAGCCGTCGGGCGTGGGTTTCGTCCACCACCACCACGTTGGCGCCACTCTTCATTTCCGATGACGTGAACCACCGGCCGACCACGAGCTCGCCGCCCATGATCTCGGTGAAGCCCTCGTCGGCGCCGCTCAGCGTCGTCGGTTGCGTGCGGACGCCGCCGTACTCGAGCCGGGCCAGCGTCTGGGCCCAGATCGCCGCATAACTGATCTCGGGCAGCGCCGCGATCATCTGGGCTTCCTGTTCGCGCAGGTCCGGCCGCACCCTGACCCACTTCGGCAGCGCGTCCGGATTGAGCGGTGTCTGCGAGAACACCTTCATCACGTAGAACGTCGTCGGTCCGGCAATCTCGATCGTGCGCACGATCTGCTGCTGGATCCCGTTCACGATCGTGGCCATCGCCATCACGGTGCTGATGCCGATCACCACGCCGAGGATCGTCAGGGCGGAGCGCAGCTTGCTGGTGCGCAGGGTGGTGACCGCGACCGCGACATTCTCCTGGATCGTGTCAACGAGGTTCATTGGCAATCACCCGTCACGTTCATTCCGCCCGGAGCGAAGCCACGGGATCCATCCGCGCCGCCCGGCGCGCCGGGAACACGCCGAAGATGATCCCCACCCCGGCGCCTAACGTCAGTGCGACGCCGATGGACCAGCCGGTAACCCGTGCCGGCAGCGGCGAGACGGTGGCCACGAGGCTGGCCAGCGCCCATCCCCACAGCACGCCCAGCAGCCCGCCCAGAAAGGCGAGCACCACCGCCTCCGCCAGGAACTGCCGCAGGATGTCGGTCGAGCGGGCCCCTACTGCCCGCCGGATCCCGATTTCGTGCGTTCGTTCGGTGACCGACATCAGCATGATGTTCATGATCACGATGCCGCCGACCACGATGCCGATTCCGACGACGGCCGGCAGCACCGCGAACAGGACGCGCGTCAGTGTCTTCCAGAATTCGACCAGGGCATCGGATGTCTCGATGGAGAAGTTGTTCTCCTCGGTCGGTCGGAGGCGGCGGCTGATTCGCATGGCTTCCTCGGCGCGCTGCATGGCCGGGGCGACGTCGGCGGCGTTGGCCATCTTCACCGACACCGTCGTGGTGTTGCGGCGGCCGTACAGCATCTCGA
>CAMPKM010000194.1 GCA_946887155.1 uncultured Gemmatimonadota bacterium | reverse complement strand
CCATCAGGCTGATGACCGGACGCTCCAGGGCGACCGCCATGTGCAGCGGGCCGGTGTCGGGGGACATCACCAGCGCCGAGCCGGACAGGATCCCGACCAGGTTCCGCAGCCCGCTGCCTAACGCAGAAACCGGCTGGTGCCTGGAACGAGCCATGATCACGCGCTCGGCTGCCACTTCACGCGGCGACTTGCCACCGACCAGCACCGCCTGCAGGCCGTACTGCTCGTGCAGCAGGTCCACCACCTGCGCCCAGCGCTCGGGGAGCCAATCCTTTTCCGGTTTGCTCGTCGCCACCACGATCGAGGCCACCGGCCGGTCAATGCCGGCGAAAAACCGGTCTCGCCAGGCCAGTTCCTGCGGCCACGGCCCCAGGTCCCACGTGACCGGCGCGTGCGGCACGCCTAACGCCTCGAGAAACTCGAAGTACTGGTCCTGGACGTGCTGGCCAGGTTCCCGCGCCGGGATCCGGTGCGTCGTGAACAGCCAGTTGAAGTCGCGCGCTCGCGAGCGGTCGAAGCCGAGCTTCACCGGCGCCCGCGTGAACGACGTGATCACGCCCGCCTTGAAATAGACCTGCAGGTTGATCACCAGGTCGAATGGCCTGGACGCCAGCTCGCGACGCACGGCCGTGAATCCCTGCAGCCCCGCGCTCCGGTCGAACACAATGATCTCGTCCACGGAACGATGCCCGCGCACCAGCGACGCGGGACCCGGCTGCAGCACCCACGTGATCAGGCAACCGGGGGCGTGGCGCTTCAGCGCGTTGATGACCGGCAACACGTGCACCGCGTCGCCCACCGCACTCATCATGACGATGCAGATGCGTTCCAGCCGCGCCTGGATCACGCGCGAATCGGAGCGCTGGCGAGCTCGCGAAGCTGCCGCATTTCCGCGTCGTCGAATCCCACGCCGAAACGGGCTCGCAGCTTCCGGATCGAACGTTCGAGCCGGTCAAGATTGGCGTCACGGACGGTCGGATCACTCGGCGGCGCGAATTGCAGCCGGTCGATGTCCAGCACGTATGCATCCCAGGCGCTCGGCCCATTCTCCACGAGCAACACGTTGCCCACGTTCAGGTCCGGGTGCCACGCACCCACGTTCGTCAGCGACTGGATCAGGGCCGCGATCGAGTCCAGCCAGCCGCGCCGCACGTCGGCGTCCGGCGCATCCCGCAGCGCCTTGCCAAGGTCCCGGCCCGGCAATTCGAGCGACACGACATCGCTTCGGCGGAAAAACTTCCGCACCGGATACACCGCAACGGCCACTACCAGCGGGGTCCGCACGCCAAGTCCCGCGAGCAGGTGCGACACGAGCAGTTCGTATGGCGCCCGGGTCGGCGGCAGGAACAGGTCGCCCTGCAGCCTGCCTAACAATCCGCCATGATGCGAGTGGCGGATGACCACCCTCCGGTCATGTCCGGGCAACGTCACCGCGTACGCCGAGATCCGGCCCCCTAGGTCCGTGGCATCCGGTTGGCGCGCCGCCCAGGCGTGCAGCGTCTCGCCGGGCAGCACCGACTTCGCCCAGTCGACGCATGATTCATGGGCGATCACGTGCGCGTCACCGACATGAAACCGGTTGTAGTCCTTCGGGATCGCGATGGTCACCGGATCACCCGGAACACCGTCAGCGGCTCGCTCCGGGACTGGATCTCAAGGGCCGGATGGTCGACGATCTCGTACGTCCTCGTCAGGCGGTTCCGCACCGGTTCCGAAATGATGATCTCGGCGCCCTGCGCGGCCGAACACATGCGCTTCGCCGTGTTGACGGTGTCGCCAATGACGGTGTACTCGAGGCGCCGTTCGGAGCCAAGATATCCGGCGAAGACCTCGCCGAAGTTGATCCCGATACCGACCTGCAGGCGGGGTCGCCCCTGCGAAAGCCAGCGCGCGTTCAGCTTCTGCAGCGCGGCGACCATGTCGAGCGCCGCCGACAGCGCCCGATCGGCATCGTCAGGCTCCGAGATCGGTGCCCCCCACTGGGCCATCACTTCATCGCCGATGAACTTGTCGAGCGTGCCCCCGTGGCGGAACACGCAATCCGCCATCTCCGAGAAGTACTCGGTGAGGAGTCGGGCGGTTTCCACCGGCGTCAGGCGCGCGGCAAGCGTCGTGAACCCGCGGATGTCGCTGAACAGGACGGCCACTTCGCGCCGCTCCCCGCCCAGCCGCAACGACTCGGGTGCGGCGGCGATGCGGGCCGCCAGCATCGGCGTGAAGAATCGCTCGAAGTTGCCGCGAACGAGTGCTTCGTGTCGGCTGCGTTCAATGAAGCGCAGGTTGTCGAGGGCAACGGCCCCGATTCCGGCGAATGCCACCAGGAACTCGAGGTCGTCGTCATCGACGCGACGCCGTTTCGAATCGCTGTCGACATACAACACGCCCAGCAATCGACCCTCGCCGCCGATCAGCGGCGCGAACACCGACGTGCGCGACCCTTCACTCGTGCGCTGTTGCCCCCCGGCATTGTCCGACAACAGCGCCGACTTCTGGTCCAATGCCGACTGCGCCATCGAAATCGGCACTGGATGCTGTTCTACGCCGTCGCGCACACGCGTCAGGCGCTCGCCGAGCTGGTGATCCTCGTCGAGCAACAGGATCGACGCCTGGTCCACCTCGACCAGCCTGAAGGTGAACTGGATCATCTTCTCCAGCATCGCGTCGCTGGTGGTCGCGCGGGTCAGGGCCTTCGAGACCTCGAGCAGGAGCGTGAGTTTCAGCCGGTCGCGTTCGTGCTGCGGCAGGACAACGGCCGTCTCATCGATCGCCTGCTGGACCCCGCTCGCGCGCAACGCCCGTTCAAGGGTGAGATCGGCGTCGGGGACGGGGACCTGGCGGATGACGGTCGTACCGGCACGGGCCGCACGTCGGCGGTTCTCCACGGTGCCGTCATCGAGCAGCATCGGGCTCAGGTCCTGCAGTTCGAACAGGATCTTGCCGAACACGATGCGATCGCCCACTCTGGCGTTCGCCGTTTCGATGCGGGCGCTGTTCACGAACGTACCGTTGCTCGAGCCCAGGTCCTTGATGGTGACGCTCGACGGCTCGATGGTCAGCTCGGCGTGCCGTCGCGAGACCGTCGGGTCGAGCACCGGCAGGTCGCTGCTCAAGGCCCGGCCAAGTACGAGCGGCAATCCGGCCCGCAATTCGAAGGACAATTGTCCGTCCGCGCTCACCAGTCGGAATGGCATGGACAAGGAATATGATGAGGCAACGGGGTCAGACTCCATTGGTCGGAGGCAACGGAGTCTGACCCCATTGCCTAGCGCGCGGCGTCCTTGACGCGACCGAGCGCGGTCAGCAAAGCTCGCGCCTTGTTTTCGGTCTCATCCCACTCGCGCTCGGGCACGGAGTCGGCAACAATACCGGCGCCGACCTGGATCGATGCTTTGCCGCCAGCGATGACGCATGTGCGGATGGTGATCGCGAGGTCCATGCGTTCATCACCGGTCGCGATGTACCCGACGGCACCAGCGTAGGCACCGCGTCGCTCGGGCTCCAGCTCGTCGATGATCTCCATCGCCCGGACTTTCGGCGCGCCCGTCATCGTCCCGGCCGGGAAGGTCGCTCGATAGGCGTCGAGCGCCGACAGGCCGTCTCGCAGCTCGCCTTCGACCTGGCTGACGATGTGCAGCACATGGGAATACTTCTCCACCGTCATGAAGTCGCTCACCCTGACCGTGCCGTAACGCGCGATGCGCCCGACGTCGTTGCGTCCGAGGTCGACCAGCATCACATGTTCCGCGCGTTCCTTTTCGTCGCCGAGCAACTCGGCACTGAGCCGCTCATCGTCGGCGGGCGTGGCGCCTCTTGGTCGCGTGCCCGCGATCGGACGAACCGTCACGCGCCCGTCGGCGACGCGGACGAGGAGTTCCGGCGAGCTGCCGACCAGCTCCACGCCGTCGAGCTGCAGGTGGTACATGTACGGCGACGGGTTCAATGCCCGCAGTGCACGGTAGAGATCCGCGCTCTCGAAATCGTGCGGCAGCTCGATCCGCCTGGCGATGAGCGCCTGAAAACAGTCGCCCGCCATGATGTATTCCTTGATGCGATCGACGTCCTTCACGAACTTCGACTGCTCGTAGCTCGACCGCCCGGTTGCCGGTTTCGCCGAGTCGGCCAGGGCCAGTGGCTTGAGTGGTGAAACGGCGCGCAACCGCTCGACGAGGACGTCGATGTCGCGCTGGGCGTCTTCGAAGAGGACGCGAAGGTCGGCGGCCGGCGCGTTTTCCGGCACGGGAACCGCGACGACGATCCGCCCCTGGCCGCGCAGGTTGTCCAGGATGAGCAACGCGCGCGAGAACACGAAGATCGCGTCAGGCGCGTCCACGCCCTTCGGCTGATGCGACGGGAGTCGTTCGATCGTGCGCACGACGTCGTACCCGAAATAACCGATGGCGCCGGACCAGAATGCACCAAGCTCCGGCACCGGAGCGGGTCGCTCGGCGCGCACGCGTTGCTGGAGGTCGGCAATCGGATCGGCGCACGGTGAACCTGTTTCCCATCCCTTGCCAGGAGTCCAGCTGTCGACGCGGCCATCGAGAAAGCGCCACGCCGATCGCGGTTCCGTTCCCATGAACGTGTAGCGCGACCAGGTTTCGGAGCCGGCCGGCGCGGACTCGAGCAGGAACGCGAACGGAGGCCGCCGGATCTTCGCGAACGCGGAGACGGCCGTGTCGGTGTCGACGAGCACGTCACGCCAGACGGGCACGAGCGTGCCCTGCCTTGCGAGTTCCGTGAAGCGCTCGAACGTCACCATGTCAAATCCAGGCATTCAAAAAGGGGTCAGACACCTTTTTCTTACGCTTGTATGATTCGTTGTTTTGCCATTGCTGTTGTGCTAGGTCTGCCCGGCGCGTTGCGCGCGCAGGACTGGAACGACGCCCGGGTCACGGAACTGGTGGCCCGCGCCACGGAACGGCGCGCGCGGCAACTGGCGGACACCGGACTGACCGACTACACGGCGACCGCGCTCGGATCCCTCACCTTTCTCGCGCAGGTCGGCGAGGGGTTCCCTGATCCGCCCAAAGTGGTGAAGGCAGATCAAATCGCGCTGGAAGTCTACTGGCGCGCGCCGAACCACAGCAAGCAGTTGATCCTCGGAAGGAGGGACACGCTGATTCTTCCGACGGACATCCAGTATCACCGCGATCATCTCGGGATCGTGCAAAACAACTTCCCGCAGATCATCCGCCTTGGTGAGGGCGATGAAGTGCGCGACGTTCCACATCCGCTCTCCGCCGCGGGGCTGGCTGCCTACGATTACGCGATCAGCGACTCGATGCGCATCTCGGTGCCCGGGCAGGTGATCGACGTCTTCGAGGTCCGCATTCGCCCGAAAAACGACCGGGCCCCGGCGGCGGTTGGCGCGATTTACCTGTCCCGGGCCGATGCCCAGGTCGTGCGCATGGCCTTTTCGTTCACGCGGGCGGCCCTCATCGACCAGCAGCTCGACGACGTCGCCATCGTGCTCGACAACGCCCTGATCGAGGAACGTTTCTGGCTGCCGCGACGCCAGGAGATCGAGATCAGGCGCAGTGGAACGTGGCTCGATTTCCCGGCGCGCGGGATCATCCGGGGCGGCTTCGAGGTCTGCTGCTACCAAATCAACGAAGGTGTCCCGATCGCGCGATTCGCCGGCCCCGAAATCGAGCTCGCCCCCCCGGGCCGACGCGCCGAATATCAGTTCGAGACGCCACTCCGCGATGTTGTTCCTCCCGATGTGGAGACCGCATCCGGTGAAGAAATCGCGCGGGTGCAGGCCAGGGCCGTCGAACTGGTGGGGCAGGCCGCCCTCGAACGTGCGCGCAGCGGAGCGCTCCTGGCCCGTTCGGTGTCGGACTTCGTGCGATTCAACCGCGCCGAGGGAACGTCGTTAGGCCTCGGCGTCCGGCGCCGACTGGCCAGCAACATCGACCTGGGGATCACTGGCCGGTACGGACTCTCGGACGAACGAATCAAAGGGGCCGTCCGACTCGGATGGCGCCAGTCGGCCGCTACCAGCCATTGGCTTTCGGCCTTCGATGAGGTCAGGGACGCGAGCGACTTGATGGAAGCGTCCGGACTCAGGAATTCCCT
>CAMPKM010000193.1 GCA_946887155.1 uncultured Gemmatimonadota bacterium | reverse complement strand
CGGACGCGGCGTGTCGCTCGATGAGGCCCGACGCGCGGCCGTGCGCGACTTCGGCAGCCTCGCCACGATACAGGACGCCGCGCTCGACGCGCGGGGAGGACGCGGTTCCATGGAGCGCTTCATCACGAGCTGGCGCCAGACCATTCGCCGCCTCCTGCACGAATGGAGGTACACGGCCGCGGTCGTGCTCATTCTCGCGGTCGGCATCGGACCCACCGCCGCGATGGGCTCCGTGATCTACAACGTCCTCCTCCGGCCGCTCGACTACCGGGAGCCGGACCGGCTGGGCCTCGTCCGCATCACGTTAGGCCAGCTGGTGCGGCACCCCGGGCTCTCACAGGGTGAAGCGATCGACCTTCGCAACGCGAACATCTTTGACGGCATCGAGATCCAGAACCGTCTCGCCGAGGTGACCCTCGGAACCGAACCGGACCTCGTGCCGCTTTCGCAGATCGCCATGTCGACCGGCATGCTGTCCATGCTCGGTGTGGCACCGATCCTCGGTCGCGACTTCGTCGAGGAGGATCTTCCGGCGCCACCACCGCCGCCGGGCACTCCCACGCCAGCCAGTCCGGCGACACCGCCACCGATGCGTGTACTGCTGGACTACACGACGTGGCAATCCCGCTTCGGGGGCGAACCTGGCGTGATCGGCCGGATCATTCGCGTCAACGGCAGGCAATCGGAGGTCATCGGTGTGCTTCCCGACGGGTTCCGTCTCGTGACGGGACGTGCTGTACCACAACGCGTCGACGTGTACACGCCGATGCGCGTGACGGACTTCCGGAATTTCTGGGCGTACCCCACACTCGTCAGGCTCAAGGAGGGCATGACGTTCGAGGAGGCCGGGCTTCGCCTGGCGGGGGTTGCCAGCGCGCTGAAGGGACAGTACCCGGAGATGTACCAGGCGGAGCTGAAGTTCTCGGTGACGCCGCTGCTCGATGATCTGACGCTATCGACCATGCCGGCGCTCCGGGCGGCCGGTGCCGCGGTGTTGCTCCTGTTCATCATAGCGTTCGCCAACGCGACCGCACTCGTCGTCGCCCGGCAGAAGGCCCGTGAGGTCGATCTCGCCGTGCGATCCGCGTTAGGTGCCCGGTCGGGAACCCTGATTCGCGCGGTCGCCATGGAAAGCATCACGCTCGCCATGGCCGGCGCTCTCACCGGCGGCGTCCTTGCCGTCGCGACGACCGCCGGAATCCGGGAGATCATTCCGCGCACCGTACCCCGCTGGGACGAAATCACCATCGGATGGCAGCAGATCGGCTTGTCCGCGGCGCTGACCCTGGCAGGACTCATCTTCCTCGGGCTCATCCCGGCGTTCCGCATCGCGCGCGGCGTGAACTTCCAGATCCTGCGATCGGGTTCGGTACAGGGAGGCCGGGCCGAAGGTCTGCTTTCGCGGCTCGTCCTGGTGGGATCGCAGATGGCCTTTACCGTGGTACTGGCGTTCGGCTGCGTGCAACTCGCGCGCAGCGCCTCTGCCTTGCGTCGCGTCGACCTGGGATTCGACCCTCACGTGCTTTCGTTCCGTGTGCCGTACGATTTCGGCCGCTTCAGCACGCACGAGGACAGCTTCCGCCTCGCCCGCGCCACCCTCTACCAGCGCATCCGTGACCGGGTCAGCGCCGTCCCGGGTGTGACAGCCGTCGGGATCGTGACCCATGTGCCGCTCAGCGGATCCACGATGATGGACGGCTACGAGCGAGACCTGTCGAAGGAGCCGTCCTTCGACCAGACGGCCAACTATCAGGCGGTGACACCGGGGTACTTCGGCGCGCTGCGCATCCCCGTTATCCAGGGCCGCGACTTCACCGATGCCGAGGACGCCGGCTCGCTCCCGGTGATCATCGTGGACGAAACGCTCGTGGCCAGGGTGTTCCCCGGAGAGCAAAACGTCATTGGCAAGACGTTGCGGCTTGGCTGGGGTATCCCGAACTCGCAGATCATCGGCGTCGTTGGCCATGCTCGAACGATCGAAGTGGCGCGAGCAGTCCGGCCGCAGATCTATGTGCCCGTCGGCAACCTGTTTCAGCAGGTAGGAATCGTCAACGTTCGCTCATCGGGAGATCCGCGCCAACTGCGCGGCGCCGTCGAGCGTGCGATTGCCGAGGTGGGGCCGGGCCGGGCAATCTCGGGGATCTCGATGCTGACGGACAACGTGGAAGCGGCGAGCAGCACCCTCCTGGCCGTAACGGGTCTCGTGACCGTGCTCACGATGTCGGCCGGCCTGCTGTGCGCGGTCGGTTTGTACCTGGTCGTCGCGTATGTCATCCACCAGCACCGGCGGGCCAACGCGATCCGGACCGCGTTAGGTGCCTCGCCGCGTCGCGTCGTGTGGGACAACGTGCGCACCAGCGGCCTCGTCGCCGGGATTGCGTTGCCGATCGGAATCATCCTGTCGCTGATCGCGGCGCCGTTTCTCGATGGGTTGGTCTATGGCGTGAACAGTCGCGACCTCCTCAGCATCGCCGGCGCGCTGGTGCTCGCGGCGGCAGCGGCCGCCCTCGGTACATATTTTCCGGCTCGCCGTGCCGCGCGAGCCAACATCCTGGGAACGCTCCGGGAGAGTTAGGACCTACCGCCGACGAAATTGCGACTGGTTCGCGCCGCGATCTCTCCTCACCTGCGAAGTCGTTCCACGATCTCCCTGGTTTCCCGCGCCGGCTTCGCCCCCACCTCTCGCCTGAGCAACTCCGTCAGCACCTCGTAGTGCGCGAGTGCGCGCGCCGGTTCGCCGCGCGATATGAGTGTGTCGAGGTAGAGCCGGTGACCGTTCTCTCGCAGGGGCTCTCGCTGCAGCAACGCTTCCAGCGCCGAGGAGGCGTCGTCGTGAAGGCCCAGCTGGAAGGCCAGCTCCGCGAGCCCCTCCATTCCGTCGGCCCACGCCGCCTGCACCCGTTCCTGGTGCGGGATAATCCAGTCCTCCTTCACGAAACGCTGGGCGAGTAACCCGCGGTTCTGGTCGAGTGCGGACCGGAGATCAGCGAGCTGCGCTCGCGTCGCGGTCCCGCGTTCGCGCCGGAGCGCGCGCACCTGCGTGCTGGCGGTGAGTACCGCATCCACGTCGAAGTCGAGGTGTCGGCCGGCCGCCGGTGATCGATCGAAACGATAGATACCGCGGTCGAAGGCGATCCACCGCGTGTTGCCGAGCGAGCGCCGGAGATGATGCAACGTGACGTGGAAGACGTTGCGCACCTGTGCCGCGGACGCGTCCGGCCAGAGCGCCAGCCCCGCCTCGTCCTTCGTCACGCCGCGATGAAGGAGCAGAAAAAGCATGAGCTCGAGGACCTTTCCGCCTGGCAACGAATCACCGGGCAGAGGGACGCCGCCACTGAACATGAAAAGGTCGCCGAGTACCACGATCTTCAGCCGCGGCGAAGAGTCGTCAGGCGCAGGGTGTGCGGCCGGTGAGGCACCGTTGCCGCGGGCGAGCGCGGCAACGACAGGGTCGCGCTCCATCATCTCGAAGACATCCCCGGGTTTCAGCCGCTCACCCTCGCTGAACGCGGCAGCGAATGCCTCAGCGCCGATCCGCACACGTAACGCCGCGTGTGTTGCCGCGTGACGTGCGACGTCGGGACCGATGATCCCCGCGCCGCAGCGGCGACGCAAGCTCTCGGCGGCGCCCATCAGTCGTGCCGCGACCGTGGCCCGTTCGTCAGGTGTGGTGCCGGCCGCGCCGACCGGTGCAAGCTGGGACTCGAGGATGACGGCAATGGCGTCCAGCGATCGAGAAATGAACCACGCGTCCGGCTCGGGACGCAGCACGATGACGCTCTCCCGGGCATACGATCCGGCGGCGGCGAGATCTCGGCGCGCGAGCGCGTTGATGGCCATGCCCTCGAGCGCGAGGGACAGGAACCAGTGCTCGTGCATCTCACGGAGCTGTGGAACAGAATCCTCGAAGTCACGGTGCGCCGCGGCATGGTCGCCCAGCATGAAGTGCATGAGCGCCCGGCGCATTTTCATCACCGCCAGCAGCCACCGATCGCTCGACGCCTCCGCGGTGGTGATGCAGCGATCCATGAAGCTTCTCGCCAGGTCGGATTCTCCGCGCATGGCATGGGCGAAGCCCGTGAGCTGGTAGCACAACGTCCGCCCCCGCGCAGAGGCCAGGCGTTGGGGGCCGGTCAGATGCGGATCGCCATCCACGCTGTCCCATAACGCCATCTCACGACCGGCGATGCCGAGCATGGCATCGGTGTCACCGGCGAAGTACGAAAGCCCGAGCATCGGGTACATCACCCGGCCCAGCGCGACGCGCTCGTCCAGGACGCGGTCGCTATCGGCGATCCCCTGCGCGTCCGCGGCGGCGAGCGCCGCCTTCAGCAATTGCCTGGCTTCAGCCCATGGGTGGCCGGAAATCCAGTACCAGCCTAACGCGCCGGCGATGCGGATCGCGACCAGCGGATCGCCGTCGCCGCCCGCCGCCCACAGGAGCGCCGCGCGGATTTCTTCCACCGAGCGTCGCAGTCTCGCAACGACCCGCCCGCGCGCCGGGCCGAAGGTCGCGGGCTCGGCCCGCTCCGCTACGTCGGCGACCCATCGAGCGTGCCGTGCGCGGACGTCGCGCTCCTCGGGGAGCGCGCGGAGCAGGGCACTCCCGTACTGCCGGACGGTCTCCAGCAGCCGATAGCTGGCCTCCCCGTTTTCCTCCCGCACTTCGACCAGCGACAGCTCGACCAATCGCCCGAGCGCTGGCAGCACGCCCGAGGCACCAGATCCAGGCGTCGCGCAGACCGCCTCGACGTCATCCAGGATGAACGAGCCCCGGAACACCGAAAGCCGGCGCAGCAGGGCCTGCTCACGTTCCTCGAGGAGTTCATGACTCCAATCGAGCACCGCGCGCAGCGTGCGATGACGCGGGAGCGCCGTGCGCCTGCCTCGCGAGAGCAGCGATAGAGCATCGTCCAGCCGTGCGGTCAACCCTTCGATTCCAAGGATGGGCAAGACCGCCGCGGCCAGTTCGAGCGCCAGTGGTAACCCATCCAGCCGCGCGCATAGCGTACCCACGGCCGACGCATTGGTATCGGTCAGTACAAATGTCGGGCTGGCGGCGCGGGCGCGATCCGCGAACAGACGGATGGCGTCGTACTGGAGTGCACGCGCCGCATCGAGTGGCACGTCGTCTTCGCCCGGCTCCCAGCGTGCAAGCGCAGGTACCTGCCAGGCCACCTCTCCCTCAATCGCCAGCGGCTCACGGCTCGTGGCGATGATCGTCAGGTGCGGTGCACCGCGAAGGAGTGCATCGGCCATCTGTGCCGCCTCATGGATCACGTGCTCGCAGTTATCGAGGACGATCAGAAAACGCTGTGGCCGAAGCGCGTCGACGATCGCATCGATCGTCGGTTTTCCCGACGATGGCGTGATATCAAGCAGGCCGGCGAGCGTGCTGGCGACATCGACACCGCTTGTCACCGGCGCGAGCTCGACCCAGAGTATGCGATCCGGCGACGTATGTGCCGCGGCAGACTCGGAGTCCCGAACGACGGCGGCCGCAACCTCGCGCACGAGGCGCGTCTTCCCGGCGCCACCCGCGCCGACCACCGAGACCAGACGCGACCAGTCGAGCGTTTCGCGAAGTGCCGCGACCTCGGCCGTCCGCCCGACGAATGAAGAAAGCGTCGTCGGGACGTTGTGCGCCAGCCGGTCGGTTGGCGCGTCGAGTCGGTCAGCGGGGCCGGTTCGGGGCATGGTCACGTAAGGGAAGGCGCCGGATTAAGCACTCGCGGCGGCGGCAAAACAAGGATTAAGCACCCCCACCTATCCTCTCCCGCGTGCCTCCGGATGGTGGCATCGGCGGTCAGCAGGCATGACACGCCGCTCACAGATCCCTTTCCCGTTCAGCGTTCATGACACGCTTCATTCCATCGGGCCCGATCCCGTTGTGGCGACGCACGATCGCCCGCGCGGCCGGCGCAGGTCTTCTGTCGGTCGCCCAGGTCAGTTGCGGAGGCGCGGACTCCGAAGGTCCGTCAGGCCCAGGAGAGGTCACGGTGGCCTCGGTGCGCATCGCTCCAATCGACGAACCCCTTGCCGTCGGAGCCGTGCACAGGTTGCAGGGAGCCGCGCTGTCGGCGACCG
>CAMPKM010000192.1 GCA_946887155.1 uncultured Gemmatimonadota bacterium | reverse complement strand
AATCACGCTCCGGCATTTCCCCCGCGATCGTCGACTCGAACGCGATCGCGTGACGCCCACCGAGCCACCAGTTGTACGGAGGCACGATACCGTCGCGGACGACAACCTCATGGCTCGTGTCCGCTTCTGCTGGCGCCTGCACGAGGCCACGTTCGGCCATGGCGCGATCGACAAACTGCTGGTCGATGCCCGCTTCGCGCGCCGCAAGCCGCACCTGGTCGATCTTGTAGCCCGTGGTCACCGGGTCGCGACGCTGGGCCGCACGGTCGGCGATGCGCATGGGCGGCATCTTGCCCGTCATGTCCTGGAGCTGCGCCGCGCGTTCCCACACCGCCTGCGCTTCATCGCTCGAGACGGATGCCGGCTGATCCGGCCGCGGCGCGGCGACGTCCTCGTCAGGCAGGCTTGCCTCGGCGCGCCGCAACTCGGCCAGCAACTCCTCGCAGCTCTGGATCCGGCTGTCCGGGTCCTTGGCCAGGCAGCGATCGACCAGCCGGGCCAGCGCGCGAGGCACGCTCGGCGCCACGTTCGAGAGGGATGGCGGCTCCTTCGTCACGTGAGCCACGAGGACGGCCGAGGCGGTCGGACTGTCGAAGGGGAACCTGCCCGCCAGCGCGAAGAAGGCCACCACGCCTAACGAATAGACGTCGCTCCGCCGGTCGACGGCGTCACCGGCCACCTGCTCGGGGCTCATGTAGTGGACGGTGCCGAGCACCGTGCCGGTCGCCGTGAGCGGCGCCGCTTCGGCCACGCGGGCAATGCCGAAATCCGTGACGAGCGCGCGGCTCGAGGCGCTGTCGAGCAGGATGTTCTCCGCCTTGACGTCGCGGTGCACGACGCCGGACCCGTGGGCGTATCCCAGCGCGTCGCCGACGTCGTACAGGATGGAAATCGCCGCGCGCGGCGTGAGCGGACCACCGTCGCGAATCATCTGGGCGACCGACGGTCCGTCGACAAAGCCCATCACGAAGAAGACCGTGCCGTTGATGTCATCGGCCCGGTGGATCGGCACGATGTTGGGATGGTTGAGGGCCGCGGCCGTACGCGCTTCACGGAGGAAGCGGGCCCTGATGACGTCATCCGCGGCAAGAGCAGGTGGCAGCGTCTTGATGGCGACGAGGCGCTCGAGCTTGAGGTCCCGCGCGAGGAACACGATGCCCATACCGCCGCGGCCCACCTCGCGGAGGATCTCGTATTGGCCATCGAGGGCGCTCGCGAGCGCGTGTGAATCAGGCGGTGGAGCAGTCACGGTCGTACCAGAAAGGATTTTTACGTGCGCGCCGTCAGGTTTCCGGGCGCAAGCATTGGGCTGCATTCATCTTAGCCCGGACCAACGTTACAGCCTCGGCGGAGAAAAAGTCACCATGTAGAGCGGGCGAGCACGCATTTCGGGACCAGATCGTGGTCGCGGAATCACTGCCAACGTTCAAGTCGGAGTGTCGTGGTAGCCTCAATGAATTTCGCGAACGAATTTCAAAATGTCGCCTGTTGGTGCACGCGAACTCGCCGCGCGTTCACGCTGATTGAGCTGCTGAGTGTCGTCGCCATCATCGGCGTGCTCGCGTCGATGAGCGTGCCGCGCTATGCGGATGCGATCGAACGCGCCCGTGTGGCCAAGGCGATCGGCGACCTGCGGACAATGACGCTCGAGCTTCTCTCCGAGGACTCGTTGCCGTCGTCGCTGAACGGCATTGGCCGAGGGGCGAAGCTCGACCCATGGGGCCGCCCCTACCAGTACCTGCGATTCAGTTCGGTATCCAAATCAAAAGGGAAATTGCCGACACCCCCGCCCGGTGCACGAATGGACCGGTTCCTTGTCCCCATCAACTCGATGTTCGATCTGTACAGCATGGGTAAGGACGGCAAGACCCAGATCACGCTGACCGCGCCCGTCTCCTTTGACGACGTCATCGTCGCGAACGACGGCGGCTATATCGGACTCGGCGAAAACTACTGATGCGCTCCGCCGGATTCCTGAGGACAACCGTCGGCAGGAGACTTTTTACTCGATTCCTGCTCGCGGCGCTGGTTCCCGCCACGCTGACCGCCGTCATCGCTGCCACCTTCGTTCGCTCGGAAGTTCGTGCGGCCATTGAATCGCGAGTTTCCAGGGGCGCTCGTCTGGCCGGATTGGGCACGCTCGCCACGCTGGAGCGGCTCGAGGTCACGTTTCGCCAGACGCTCGCGGTGCGCAGCCCTGAGCCAGGACCCTGGCAAGGCACCATTCCGCCTGGCTTTTCATCGGTCGAAACCCGTCCAATAGCGTGGGGCTTGCCGGGTGATGGACTGCTCGACACGCGACCTCTCTCTGCAGCCGAGCAAGAGCACCTGCAGTCTGGTCGGACTTTGCTCGTGATGAGCAAGGAAGAGCGCCCGGCGTTGCTGATGGCTGCGCTGGATGAAACGCATCACCTCGTACAGTGGGCGCGCGTCGAGAACGACGCGATCTGGGGACCGGTGACGAAGGGCCTCCTGGACGAAAATGCACGACTCTGCGTGATAGAACTGGCAGGGCAGCGGATGCTGGCCTGCAGCCACCAGGTGCCCGCGGCGGCACAACAGAAGCTCGGAAAAATTCGCAGCGCGGGCGGGGTTGGATTGGCCGCGTGGGACGAGGGAAGCACGAAAATGTACGCGGCATCGTGGAATGTTTTCCTGCGCTATGCCTACGGCGCGGCCGAATGGCGCGTGATCGTAAGCCATCCATCAAATACGACGTTCGCATCCCTGCGCGGTTTTACGCTCACCTTTTCCGGGATTCTCGTCCTCTCGCTCCTTAGCGTTCTCTTCCTGAGCCACGCACAGATCCGCCTGAGCACCGAGCCGCTGGAACAGCTGCAGGCGGGGACTCGCCGGTTGGAGTCTGGTGACTTTACCACTGCAGTGCGTGTGGAGAGCCGCGACGAGTTCAACGACCTCGCCGACTCCTTCAACCGGATGGCGTCGACGCTGGACCGGCAGATTGTCACGCTACGAGGGCTTGATGAGCTGCATCAGTCGGTGCTCTGGGCACAGGACTGCCGCGTCCAACTGGAGACCGCACTGCGCAGGGTCGGAGCGCTGGTCCGGGAAGCGGACGTCCTCGTCGCGGTAAAGAACACTGACGGATCGATCGTGGCGCTTCAGCAAAGCGCCGGCAGCTCCCTCATCCTGCCTGCGAATGCCGCTCTCGCCAGGAGCGAGGCGGACGAGTTGATGCGCGCATCGGGCGTTATCGTAGTTCCGCCGGGACAGCGCCGCGGATTTCTGTCAGGCTTTCGGCTCACTGGCGCATCATTGGCGACGCACGTGTTTCCGCTGGTTCGCGAACACAGCGCGCTCGGCTTCATTGCCGTTGCCATTCCGCCTGAGTGCTCATTGGATGGGGACCAGTTCGAGGGTGTGCGGCGCCTGGCGGATCGCCTGACCCTCGCGGTCGCCGAGGCGCAGCACGTTCGGCATCTCGCGGCATTGAGTGAAGGAACCATGACCGCTTTCGCCCGCGCCATCGAAGCCAACTCCCGGTGGACCGCCGGTCACTCAGAGCGAGTGACGGCACTGGCGATGATGACGGCGGAACGGATGGGGCTCTCGCGGGAGGAGATCTCCCTTATCCACCGCGGAGGCCTGCTGCACGACATCGGGAAGATCGGCGTGCCGGCAACGGTGCTCGACAAACCAGCGGCGCTCACACCGCTCGAACGTGCGCTCGTTGAACGGCACCCGGTAATGGGTGCGGAAATTCTGGCGCCAATCGGTGCCTTTACTGACGCCATTCCGATCGTGCGCTCTCATCACGAGCAATGGAACGGCACCGGATATCCTGATCGGTTGGCTGGCGAGGAGATCCCGTTCCTTGCCCGAATACTGGCGGTGGCCGACGTGTTCGACGCGTTGGTCTCGGACCGTCCGTATCGAGCCGGCCTGTCGGTTTCGCATGCCGCCGGGTTCATCGAGCTTGGATCGGGATCGCATTTTGATCCGGAACCGGCCGCCGCTTTCCTGGACACGATGCGCGATGGTGAACTGGTGAGGGTGCTTGGCTCGTTCGAGCGGGAGAGCCGCCTCACATCGATCGCCCCGGAGCTGGAAGCGGTGGAGCACGCGGCGTGAGCACGACGATGAGACCCGGTACGGGGTATTCCGAAACGGAAAAGGAATCGCCCGGTCGTGAACGCAATCGGGGTGGGTCGACTCGCCGGCGCGGACCGAAGAAAGGTACGGTTCCGATGGCCCAGAACCGTCTCACGAAGGATGTGCTCGACGGAGACCTGCGGCGCGCCATGCGCTTCAGTGATTTCATCTTCCAGGTCGGAATCCACTACGCCCTTCCGGGCCGACCAGAGAGCATTGACGCGCCGCCGAAACTGGTGCGCACACGGTGGTGGCTCGTGGTCACCGCGCTGGTTGCCGTCGCCTGGGCTGTCATTGCCCGGCCGACTCCAGAGCGTCCCGCCGAACGCACGCTCCCGTGGGACGTGCTTGGCGAGTGGAAGTCGTCGATGCCTCCCTATGCCGGTCGTGGGATGACCCTCTACCGCGACAGTCTCGTCCTTCACGTTGGCCAAAACGAAAAGAGCGCGGGGTTTCCCATTACCGCGGTGCGGCGGCAGGTCGTGGGAGACAGCACGAAGTTCACCGTTCGATACGAGCAGGCACATCGGGAAACCCAAGTCAGGTTTACGTTCCTGAATTCGATCGTGCCGACGCTGGCGCTCGATCACAGTGATGCCGTCTTGACGCGGACGGCGGAGCAGCCCATCCCCTAGGACAGAACGCTTGACGTACGCCTGCGACCGAGGCGCGTCCCCTGAGTCGGGTGTTAGATTGGACGGTGAGCGTCTCGTAGCGCCGTTCCGGACACCATATCGCACGTCCATGGAATGCATGGCGTGCGGTTCGCACCGAACCCGACTCGGAATCGCCAATGGCCACTACATCCGCGCCCGCGACCGAGGTCGCGCATGACACGTTCCCCATCAACGGGACTGACTACATCGAATTCTGGGTCGGCAACGCCAAACAGGCTGCCCACTTCTATCGCGGCGCCTTCGGGTTCCGGCTGACCGGGTATCGCGGCCCCGAGACGGGTGTCCGGGACCGGGCCAGCTACCTCATCGAGCAGAACAAGCTCCGCTTCGTCATCACGTCGCCGTTAGGCCCCGATGGAGAGATTGCCGCGCACGTCAACGCGCACGGCGATGGCGTCCGGGACATTGCGTTCTGGGTCGACGACGCCCGAACCGCCTTCAAGCTGGCGATCGAGCGCGGCGCCACCGCGGCGCGCGAGCCGGAGGTCCTGAAGGACCAGAACGGCGAGGTGATCGTCGCCGGGATCCGCACGTACGGCGATACGGTTCACTCCATCGTCGAACGGAAGAACTATCGCGGCCTGTTCATGCCGGGCTTCGAGCCGATGTCTTCACCGTACCGGCCCGACGATGTCGGCCTCCAATACGTCGACCACTGCGTCGGCAACGTCGAACTCGGCAAGATGAACGAATGGGTCGAGTTCTATTCGCGCGTGCTGGGCTTCTTCAATTTGCTCTCGTTCGACGACAAGGACATCTCGACCGAATATTCGGCGCTGATGTCGAAGGTCATGTCGAACGGCAACGGCCGGATCAAGTTCCCGATCAACGAGCCGGCGGCGGGGAAGAAGAAGTCCCAGATCGACGAATACCTGGACTTCTATCGCGGTCCCGGCGTGCAGCACATCGCCATTGCCACAAACGACATCGTCTCGTCGGTCACGGCGCTCAAGAGCCGGGGCGTCGAGTTCCTCAAGGTCCCCGCCGACTACTACGACACGCTGCTCGATCGCGTGGGCAAGATCGACGAAGACCTGGGTCCGCTGCGCGAGCTTGGCATCCTGGTGGACCGTGACGAGGAAGGATACCTGCTCCAGATCTTCTCGAAGCCGGTGCAGGACCGCCCAACGCTGTTCTACGAGATCATCCAGCGGAAGGGCGCGAAGAGTTTCGGGAAGGGGAACTTCAAGGCGCTGTTCGAGGCGATCGAACGGGAACAGGCGAAGCGAGGGAATCTTTAGATTGACGATTGACGATTGACGATTGACGATTGGGCAATTGGGCAATTCGCAGCTTCAACTTGACGATGATACAC
>CAMPKM010000191.1 GCA_946887155.1 uncultured Gemmatimonadota bacterium | reverse complement strand
GCGTGGGACCATTCACTGGAATTGCCCGACAAGGTGGTGGTCCCGGCCGGAGGCGTGGTGCGAGTAAGGGCAGAACAGAGTCCAGAGTCCCGTCTCCAGGACCCGGACCGCTCTGCCCCGATTCCCGATCCCCGATTCCCGATTCCCGACCCCCGATTCCCGGTTCCCGAAGTCCGTCTCGGCCTCCGTCTTGTCCGCGGACTCGGTCATGTCGCGCGCGAAAAACTGGAACGCGCACTCCGCGACGGCCCGTTCGCCGACATCGGTGACTTCATCAGGCGCGCGGGAGTCGACCAGGGCGCGGTGCGCTCGTTATGCGAAGCCGGCGCGTTCGACCAGATGGTTGCCGATCATCCACCCAACCAGCGTCGGCGCGTGGCTCTATGGCGCGCTCTGGACGCTATGAGGGGAGCGGCCGGTCCTTTGGCTCCCCGCGGTGAGAGACAGGCGCAAGGTGCGAAGGCCGAGGCATCGATTCCCCATTCCCGATTCCCGATTCCCGATTCCCCGTTCCCGCCAATGTCGCGCATCGAGCTCACCGACGCCGACTACCGCATGACCGGCCTCTCGCTCAACGGCCATCCCATGCGGCACCTGAGGAAACTCCTCTCGCCTAACGCCATCCGGACGGCCGACGACATCATCCGGAACGGCCGCGACGGCGAACAGGTCGCCCACGCCGGCCTCGTCATCGTCAGGCAGAGGCCTGGTACGGCCAAGGGATTCGTCTTCCTTTCCATGGAAGACGAGACCGGGATCCTCAACGTCGTCGTCACCCCGAAGCGCTTCGAGCGGCAGGCGTTATTGATCTCGAACTCGCCCCTGCTCCTGATCCGCGGCACACTCCAGGTGGAGCATGGCGTCGTCAACCTTCGGGGAGAGATCTTCATTACCCTCAAGGCAGATGCGGGCGAAGACTGGGCAAAGAGCCATGACTTTCACTGACTTGCACCTGTCTCGGGCTCAACCATTGTCCCGGAAGTCTCATCGCCTAACTGTTGCCTCCAGTCAACAACGTACGTCTCTTGCGCGCTGCGCCGGGGGAACGGTATTGTAACAGTCCTGCGGGCACTTACCGTCAAACGAGTCAACGAGCGGACTATGACACAGCGGTCACGACACGCGCACACTGTCGCCGTAACGGTAGCCGCGGTTGCGCTGCTCGTACCCATCCCGGCAGCTGCCCAGTACCTCGACCCGGGGGCCGCGAGCATCATCGTCCAGGCAGTGGTCGCCGGCGTGGTAGCGGTGGCCGCCGGGGTGAAGCTCTACTGGACAAAGCTGTCAGGTCTTTTCTCGCGCCGTCGCCCTAACGACACGGAGCGCGGTGAGTCGTAGGCGGCAACCTCTCGCTCTGCCAAGTAGTCGCTCGCGATCTCGCGCCTGATGCCGAGGGATGCCGCGTCGTACCGCGATCCGGCCGGCCACGTGCACCTGATCGACGGCAAGGTTTATCGCAGCGTCCTTCCGCCCGGCCTCGCAAACTTCCGCGCCGCCCGTGACAGCGGATTCCTCGAAACCGCGATCAACGCCGGCCGGCTGATTCCGGGCCACGAAGTCGATCGGTCCGTGTTGTCGGCTGAAGAGCCCACGGCCGAGCACGTCATCGAACATCCCCGGCTGCCGTTCATCTCGTACCCGTACTGCTGGTCGTTCTATGGCCTTCGCGCGGCCGCGCTGCTGACGCTCGACCTCCACATCGATGCTCTCGATCATGGCCTGACGCTCTCGGACGCCTCAGCGTACAACATCCAGTTTCAGGGTCCGCGACCAATCTTCATCGACTACCTGTCGCTGATCCGCTACGAAGAGGGGCAGATCTGGTTTGGCTACCGGCAGTTCTGCGAGCAGTTCCTCAATCCGCTCCTCCTGACGGCGAAAACCGGCGTGGCGTTCCAGCCATGGTACCGCGGCTCCCTCGAAGGCATCCCGACGGCCGACCTCGCGGAAGTCCTCCCCTTCCGCAGCAAGCTCAATCCACTGGTCGCACTGCACACGGTCTTGCAGGGACGCATGCAGCGCTCGGTCTCCGCGCAGCAAACCACGAAAGCCCAGACCATCCGCCTGTCACGAACGGCGTTGCAGAACAACCTTCGGTCGATGCGTGGGTTCGTCGCGGGGCTTCGCCCGCCGGCGTCCCAAAACACGCCCTGGCAGGAATACGAACGGAACGCACAGTACAACACCGAGGAACGCGCGGCCAAAGCGCGATTCGTCGGTGAGGCCGTCGCTGGCGCGGGCGCCCGCATCGTTTGGGACCTTGGATGCAACACCGGATCGTATTCCGAGGTCGCGCTCCAGAGCGGAGCGGAGCTGGTGATCGGTTTGGAGCCCGATGGCGGCGCCGTGAACGCCGCCTTCCAGCGTGCCGAGTCGCGTCAACTCAACTTTCTTCCGTTGTCGGTCGACCTGACGAACCCGTCACCATCACTCGGCTGGCGACAGAGCGAACGGCCGGGGCTCATGCAGCGCGCCAACGCCGACTTCATCCTGTGCCTCGCGTTGATGCACCATCTGGTACTCGGCCGCAATCTGCCGGTCGCGGAAGTGCTCGAGTGGCTCGTGTCGCTGGCGCCTGGCGGTGTGATCGAATTCGTACCGAAGTCGGATGCCATGGCTCAACAGCTTCTGACGTGGAAACCGTCCGTGGCGCCGGACTATGACCTGGACACCGTCCGAAATATCCTCGCGCGTCATGCCCGGATCGTGCAGGAGGAAGTCGTGACCTCGTCAGGCAGGACACTCTTCCGCTACGCGAGACCGCCCGCGTGAAGCTCATCGGCGGCGACCGAACGGAATCTGTCTGGCTTTACGCGGCAGCAGGGGTCTTGATGTTCGCCGGATCTGTCTGGCGCGAGCTCTATGTGAATCAGTATCCGCTCGGCTCGGAAGTGTTTCTATGGATTGCCGTGTCCGCCGTAATCGGAGGTGCCGCGGCGATCTGCACGTGGCGAATCGGCGGGCTCATCGGGACCATCGGGTTCGGCGTCCTGCTCTTTCTGTTTACGGATTTTCAGCTGGATCTGAAGCCGACCTTCAGCACGGTGTTTCTCCCTGCCGGCTGTCTGGTTTTTGCCTTCCTGTTCGCTACGCATCGTGCGGCGCTGGTTACGGTGTCGCTCGCAGCATTCTTCTTGTCGTCGCTGATTCGTCCTGCGGGCTCAGCGCTCGCGAGCACCACAACGAGGGTTGATTCCGTCGAAAGTTCCGGACTACCTCCCATTGTTCACATCGTTCTCGATGAACAGTGGGGGATCGGGGGTCTGCGCGCCGTCGGGGATACATCGACCGCGAATTTCCTCACGAACTTCTATCTCACGCGGGGCTTCGAGGTTCACGAGGCGGCATATTCGCGCTACATGTGGACGAACGCATCGATCCCTCACATGCTTTCATTGGGACAGGCTCCGAGCCTGTTCGACGATCCAAGGCGTGATGGGATCGACTTCACCGTTCGCTTGCGCCGGAATCCGTACTTCGAGGAATTACGCCGGCTCGGGTACGGTATCCGAGTATACCAGAACACATACCTGGACCTGTGCAGCGATTCCGCTCAAACCGTGGCAGCATGTCACACGGTTTCGGGAAACTCGATCGCAAACATCGGCAACCTCGAGGGGAGCCTCAGGATGAGGGCCCTTCTGGGCGCGCGCTTTTTTATCGGCACGCGCAGTGACGTAATCCAACGACTCATCCGTCAACCGAACAAGTGGAATCGGGCCGTGACGGGCGGCGCAATCCTGAGCTTGAATCGCCTGACGAACGACATTATCAGCAATCAAGGCGAAGGACACGCGTACTTCGTGCACGCGTTGCTTCCACACCGGCCGGTGCAGGTGGATGCAGAGTGCAGGATCGTCGATGATCCCAGGGAGATTTTCTCCTACGAACTTCCCGCGCTCCCGAAGGATTCAGCTTGGCGAGCCGTACTGCGCAGCTATGCCAGACAGGTGCGCTGCACCCACAAGGTGCTGGCGGAGGTTCTCGACGCAATCGATCGCACGGCGGGACGTGACCATTCTATCGTGATCGTCCACGGCGACCACGGCTCGCGCATCAGCACGCGTGGACCTCCGGGTAAGTCGCGGGAGTCTGACAGGCTTGATCTGCTGAACTCGAACTTCTCTACGCTGCTTGCGGTCCGCCGGCCGGGGGTTCCGGCAGCCGTGCATGTCGAGCCTGTGCCGGTGCAGGATTTCATCTGGGAGTTGACTCGCGCAAAGTTCACCGGCCCGGTATCGGCAACGTGGCATCACGAATTGCGAGATCGCAACGACCGTAGCGCGCGGAATCTGCCCCTGACTCCCGCCATGATGTTGTGGGCGCGCCAGCCGGATTGACCTTCGAACACCAGTCACCGCGGACTTCCCAAGATTCTCGCGGCCACGCTCAGCGATTCGCGTTCATTCGCCAAGTCCGCGCCGATTCGCAGTTCCCGGTAGTTCCTTCTTGCTGATGCGCAACACATTCGCGAACGCCGAACGGTCCGGAATCGCCGCCAGCAGGTCGAGGTAGATCGGGAGTTTTCCGCGCACCGGTATCCAGGTGTGCGGTCCGTAGTACTGCCCAAACTCGCCCTGAACGAACAACCGTGTTCGAGGCTTGCCCAGATCATCCCGCGATAGCAAACGCCGCTTGAACAGGAGCGTAGTCACCCGGAGCGAGCCGTCGTCCCGCAGGTCGATCCGCGTAGCGGTGACAAAGCCGAAGAACCACGCCGGCACGAGCAGCGGTACGCCAATCAGGTAAAAGACCGGCGACGCAAACAGGAACCCGAACCACACGCACATCAACCCGCCGGCCAACCCGGCGAAGATCATCGCCCGCCACACCCACGCAATCCATCCATAACGATAGATCGTCTTCTCGCCACGTTCCGGTTCCCCTGCTGTGTTCACGTCTCAGAACGTTGGTGTGATTTCCGGCTCTGGCCACTCGAGTCCAGTCGCCGCTTCGATCGATGACTGCAATTCAGCGGCACCCGCCATGCTGCTCGGGAACGCGAACTCGCGCCTGGGCGAATGCACCACGTGGTACACCACCCGGACACCCATGCCGGGAAGGAACACGTAGCGCAACGACAGACCCGCCACCTCCTTCCACGCGATACTCATCTCGCGCAAAAACAGCCGGCTGTGCAGCCCCTGCTCATCGATCCGCAGCTGCACCCGACCTGCAAACCAGTTCGAGAACGCGAACGTGCCAGCAATGATCGCCGACGACAATGCCAGTGCACCCGTCACCTCGGCGTTGAACCCACGCGACGCGAGCAATCCCAGAACAACCGTGAGCATCGCAAACACGAATGTCGCAACACCGATGACCCGGCTGTGATGGGCGCCGGGAAAGACGCGCGCGACCACCGGCCCCAGTGCACCTGACGCCATGTGTGGAAGCGCGTCACCACCCCGGCGCCTTCGACCCGGGAGGGTCGGCCCGACACCGGTGACCGCCATCCCGATGAAGACCATGCCCAGCGCCACGAATTCCGTCCACTGATACCGGGGCGCCATCGCCCAGAAGGGAAAACTGGCGGCGATCCACCGGCCTCCGGGCCAATTGCGCAACCACAGGAACAGGCCGGTCGACGTGCAGAGCACAAAGGCAACTCCCCAGACATCCAGCGAGTCGAGCTCCGGACTCATCGAGGCGGCCATGATCCCGATGAGCACCAGCGCGGGCCCCAGCCGCCTGCGCATAACGAGAAGCAGCGCGACCGCAGCCAGCAGGAACAACGATCTGCCCGCCAGGGAGCTGCCGCCGCTGGTCGTGGCAAAGGCCCACGACAACAGGGCAACCAGCAGCAGGCCCGCATTCATCAACGTCCCGCCGCGCGGTGTGCTTGCGGAAACACCATCGCGGTTGGACACGTCCGTGCTCAGTCGTCCGACGATTGCCGGCGCTGCGAGATCAACAGCTCCTTGATCCGGTTCGGTCCCGGCACACCCTCGGCCACTTCCGACGCTTCCGACGTTGCCGACGTGGAAATCGTCAGGTCACCGATGTTCACGATGCGCCCCCACAGACTCTGCCTCACGTCGATCGACCGGATGTCATTGATGAAGAAATCGCTCCGTTCCTTCGACAGGAATCCCTCGACGACGGTGACGCG
>CAMPKM010000190.1 GCA_946887155.1 uncultured Gemmatimonadota bacterium | reverse complement strand
GAACCCGCGACCTTCGGGTTATGAGCCCGACGAGCTACCAGGCTGCTCCACCCCGCGTCAGAGTCCTTCAATCTACGGTTGACACCACCGTGGTTCAACCGTCAAGGACGGGATTTGAGCGAGTCGGGATCAAGAAACCGAAAGAGCAATTCCCGGTCGCGGACCATGCCGAAATCCTCCCGGGCAATCCGTTCCTGCGTTGCCGGATCGGACTCGATGCTGCGCTTGAGGGCCTTGAGCGAATCCACGTCACGCCGAAGGGAGTCGATCGCCGCCGACAACATCTGTTCGCGCTTCTTCTGCCGATACAGGTCCCACGTGGAATACTCTCCACCCTGGAACGCAAAGTAGATCGCGAAGACGATCGCGAGTCGCAGCAGCAGTTGCTTGACGTTCACGTCCGGGCGTGCTCAGAGCCCATAAATCGCGCCTCCGGGATATTCCGCTGCCCCGCCCAGCTCTTCCTCGATACGCAGGAGCTGGTTGTACTTGGCCACGCGATCCGTGCGCGACGCGCTCCCGGTCTTGATCTGGCCGGCGCCCGTTCCGACGGCCAGGTCCGCGATAAAGGTGTCTTCGGTTTCGCCGCTCCGGTGCGAAATGACCGAGAGGTATCCCGCGGACCGCGCGAGTTCGATGGCCTCCAGCGTTTCCGTCAACGTGCCGATCTGGTTGACCTTGATCAGTATCGCGTTACCGACCCCGCCCTCGATTCCACGCGCCAATCGCTCGGTGTTCGTGACGAAGAGATCATCACCCACCAACTGCACGCGATCGCCGAGGGTTGCCGTGAGCGTGGCCCAGCCATCCCAATCATCCTCGGCGAGGCCGTCTTCGATGCTGACGATGGGATACCGTTCGAGCCACTGGGCGTAGAGCTCGACCATGCCCTCCGCGTCGCGCGTCCCCGCCCCGCTCTTCTTGAAGGTGTACGACCCGCCCTTGTACAACTCCGATGCGGCGCAGTCCAGCGCCAGCGCCACCTGCTTGCCAGGCTCGTAGTCCGCGGCCTCGATGGCTTCGATGATCACCTGCAACGCTTCTTCATCGCTCCGCAGGTCCGGCGCGAACCCTCCCTCATCGCCAACCCCGGTCGCCAAGCCGCGTTTCACGAGCACTTTTTTCAGCGAATGAAACACCTCGGCGCCCATGCGGAGTGCATCTGAAAATGCCTCCGCGCCAATGGGCACGATCATGAACTCCTGGAAGTCGACCGTGTTCGTGGCATGCGCACCGCCGTTCAGGATATTCATCAGCGGCACGGGCAACGTTCGCGTGAGTGGGCCGCCGAGGTAGCGGTACAGCGGCATGTCGCGGTCCATCGCCGCCGCGCGCGCGCAGGCCATCGACACACCAAGAATCGCGTTGGCGCCCAGCTTGCCCTTGTTAGGCGTTCCGTCGAGCTCGATCAGCGTCTGGTCGATCTCCATCTGCTCGCCGGGGTCCATCTCACGCAAGGCGGGCGCAATCAGCTCGACGATGTTCTGTACCGCGCCTTGGACACCCTTGCCCAGGTATCTCGTCTTGTCGTTGTCCCGCAGTTCGAGCGCCTCATGTTCTCCAGTCGATGCGCCGCTCGGCACCGCCGCGCGACCAGCGATTCCGTTTTCGAGCAGCACGTCGACTTCGACGGTGGGATTGCCCCGGCTGTCGAGGATCTCCCTGGCATGTATGTCGGCAATTGAAGACATCGGTGATTAACTGGTATTGGTTATTGGTTACTGGTACTGGTACCAGTATCAGTACTGCCTGCTGCTACTGCCATGGCTGATTGACCTCGATTCCCGATTCCCTATTCCCGATTCCCTGTCAAACAGCCACCTCGATCGACTGCTGTTTCCGATCCCGGCGGCCTGGCACCAACGAACTCTTCACGCCGTGATGCGCTTCGAGCGCGGCGGCCATGCGGCGCCAGCAGGCTTCCGCCAATCGGTCGCGGTCGTCGTAATGCATGCCCTTGGTCTCGATGTCCTCCATGAAGTGCACGTGAACCGTTGACGACCGGATCACGAACGATCCTTTCGGCTGCACCTCACGCGTCCCGTACACGACCAGCGGCACGACTGGTGCCTCCGCTGCGATGGCGAGCACGAACGGACCCTTCTTGAACGGACGGAGCGAGTACGAGTCGCCTCGCGTTCCCTCCGGGCAGACGACGACACTGGCACCGCCGCGGATTTCGTGCGCGGCTGCTTCGTAGGCCTGAAAGGCGGCCTTACGGTTTTCGCGATGAATCGGGATCGTGCCGGCGCGACGGGCCGCGGGACCGAACAGCGGGATCTTGAACAGTTCAGCCTTGGCGACGAACCGGTAACGCGGCAGGATGGCCAGCAGCGTGAAGATGTCGTACCAGCTCACGTGATTCGAGACGAAGACGCATGGCGCCGAACGCCCCATGCGTTCCGGGTTGTGCACCACCAGCTTCACGCCGGCCGCCCACAGGGCGATTCGAGACCAGAGACGCGGCGCCCAGTCGTACACACCACCGGGACGATTGCGCACGCCAAGCAGGCCGGCTCCGATCACAATGATCGCAAAAACCGGCGTCACCAGCAGCATCGTGACCAGCGTCAAGACGGTACGCATCAGGCCGAAAAGTGATCGTAGCCTGCGGCAAGGTCAACGCGCTCCCCGTCTTCGGTGAACGTGACGTCGCCCGCCATCCCTTCGATCACCGTGCCCACGCGCGTCAAGGGAATGCCAAAGGTGCTCGTGAACGACGCCACATCCAACTCGTCAGGCGCCGCCAGCAGCAATTCGTACTCTTCGCCGCTGGTGGCCGCTGCGCGAGGTGTCACGTCCGGCACGCAGGGGATCGCGTCGATGTCGATCTCCAGCGCCACGCCGCTGGCGGCGGCGATATGCCGGGCGTCCGATGAGAGCCCATCGGAGATATCGATCAACGCGGTCGCTCCGGCTTCAGCCAGCCAGCGCGCCTCGGCCAGCCGGGCGACCGGACGGGCGAATCTTGGATAGTGTTCCGCCGAAGGGAGTTCGCCGGCAAGGAGCGCCCGGACGGCGGCACCGGGCGCGCCGAGCCGGCCCGTCACCCAGATGCCGGCGCCCACTCGTGCGCCATCGCGCCCCACGGGCGATGCCGCCGCGCCCAACACGGTCATCGTCAGGCTGATCCGGTCTCCACCCGTCAGGTCACCGCCCACGATCGGACATCCGCTTTCACGCGCCGCAATGCCGATGCCATCGGCCAGCATTTCGATCGATTCCGCGATTCCAGCAGGGATGGTCGCCGCGATCAACAGACCGATCGGCTCCGCCGCCACCGCCGCCAGGTCGCTCAGCGAGGCGATCGTTGCCCGGTAGCCAATTTCCTGGAGCGATAACCACTCGCGCCGGAAGTGGACCCCCTCGAGGGAGGTGTCCGTGGATGCCACAAGCCGCGCACCGTGCTTCAGGTCGAGGATCGCGGCATCATCGCCGGCATGTTGAACGAGGTCGCCCCAACGTTCAGCCATGCGCCGAATCAGGTCGAACTCGACGCCCGGCCCCATCTTCGCCCACAACTCGGTCGTCACTCGAATGCCTCGGCGCGAAACTCCATGAGCCCGGGCAGTTCGACCATGACCGGTGCCGCCGCGGCGTGACTCGTAAGGCGCCACGCATGACCCAAGCCATCGAGCACGTCGGTGACGGTCACGCCGCGCACTGGTCGCCCGGCATTTGCGATCTCGCCGGCGCGTCCGTGTATCCACGCGGAACACGCTCCCGACACCAGCGAATCGCCGGTCTGCGCGAGCAGGGTCGCGGCAATGCCGGCGAGCACGTCGCCGCTGCCCGCGGTCGCCAGCACCGGAGTGCCTGACGACGAGATTTTCGTCGTACCGGTCGGGCCCGTGATCACCGTCGGCACACCCTTGAGCAGGATAGTGGCGCCGGTGGCGTGAGCAGCCTCCTCGGCGATCGTAAACCGGTTTCGAAGTACGTCATCGTCCGTTGTACCAACAAGGCGCGCGAATTCTCTCACGTGCGGCGTCAGCAATGCCGGTCTCCCGGCGAGTGCCGCCGAGAGCCAGTTGAGTTCACCTTCAAACAGGGTGATCGCGTCGGCATCGAGTATCGTCGGACCCTGCCATACCTCGAGCACGGTTTCGAGCAATACCCGGGCGGCGGGAGACCGGCCGAGTCCGGGACCAACGAGTACCGCATGGCACCCTTCGATCAGCGCCGTGAACTCGGTATGTGAAATCGGCCATGTGGCGGCGGTTGCTTCATACGCTGTCGCCTGCACTGGAGCCAGACTGTCCTCGGCCACCAGGGCCCGGACCATTCCAATGCCGGAACGTGCAGCGGCCCGGCTCGCGAGGATGATGGCCCCCGCCATGCCGCGCGCTCCGCCCACGACAACGATGCGCCGGCGAGTGCCCTTGTGCGCGTTCGGGTCAATCGCGGGAATCGCGTTCGCCACCCAGCTCTCTGTCACCAGTTCCGGCCAGACGGCGTCGTCCTGTGTACCCAGTCCGATATCCACGGTCACGATGGCGCCACACAATCCACGCGCCAGAAGGTGCCCGCGCTTGATGGTACCGAAGGAAATCGTGAGGTCCGCGGTGACGGCGAGCCTGCTGGCGCCGGTCGTGGCGTCGACACCGGTCGGGATGTCGAGGGCCACGACGGCTGCGCCGGCCGCCCGCCGCTCGTTCATCGTTCGAACCGCGTCGGCCAGCGCACCGGATGGAGCGCCGCGCGCACCCGTGCCGAGTAACGCGTCGACGATCACGGTCTCCGTTCCGTCGCCCGCACCTAACGACACGCGGCCGAGGACCTGCGATCGCATGATGAAGGCATCGCCGGTTCGGCTCTCGATGACCTCCTGCACGCGGACGGGGATCCCGCGTTCGGCGAGCTGGCCAGCCACCACCCAGCCATCCCCGCCGTTGTTCCCGGGACCGGTGAATACGATGACACCACCGCCGAGCGCATCGCCGAGGCGTCGCGTCATGATTTCGGCGGCGGCTGCGCCGGCCCGGTGCATGAGGTCCCGGGACGAGGTCCCTGCCGCGATAGCGGCGGCATCGATCGCCGCCGCGCCTTCGCCGGTCACCACCCGCACGGTCACGGACGGTGCTCCGTGATCGGGAGACGGACTATTTGTGCGACTGTCCGAGCTGACGGCCGAAGTTGATCTCGCCGTTGTCGATACGGATGTTGAACCCGCATTCGGGATTGCTGCAGACCCATGCCTTGTACGTAATGGGTGCACCGTCCCGCCCATAATCGCTCATGGGCAGCAGTTCCCCGTTTCCGCATTTGCGGCATTTCGGCAGCTCGATGGCTTGAACCAATTGTCCTCCGGCGGCGGCGCCCGCGGTGAATCCGCGAGTCACAGTGCGGCGTCAGGCCAGGTGTGCCGCACTCCATGGGTACGATCCTTCGAACGCTTCGTCGAAATCGAACACGTCGGCGAAATCCAGCTTCGAATCGCCGGGCTGACTCATCAGGAGTCCGGTTTCGACCAGCGCGAACACGATGTCGCCCAGGTGCGCCGTCGAACGGATTCCCCAATGCTCCAGCACCAACCGTGACATGACGCCGAAACGCTCCAGCGCGAGTTCACGAACTGCATGTGCGAGCTCGCGACCGTCCACATGACGCCGCTCGGGTAATCGCGATTGCAGGAACTCCAGAGACGCCAGCACGAACAGGAACGCGCGTTCATCAAAGCGCGTTTCCCGCAGGCGTATCTGTTCCATCAATCCATCACGAAACCCGAGTTCACCCACCACCAACCTCCCCTTGCTGACCGCAACCAGCGCGTGCGGCGGACGGAACAAAATGTGTCGGAGTGATCCGCTTCACAACAGTTGCGGCTCTCATACAGACGTTATGGTCGCCGCTGGTTAGGATTGCCTAAGACGTGCGACGACGCGCGAAAGGATTTCGGAAGCCCGTCGCAGGGTCTCGCGTTCGCTCGCCGACAGTTCACCGAGCGGCGCCGCCAGGCGCCTGACGCGGCGGGACCGCCCCTCCGCCAGGAGACCCTCCCCCCTGGCGGTGGCGCGCAGCCGGACGAGCCGCCCATCGTCCGGATCGTGTTCCCGGCGCACCAGGCCTTCGTCCTCGAGCGCGCGAACCCGGCGGGTCCTCGTTGGCGGCTTCACCTGTTCGGCCGCC
>CAMPKM010000189.1 GCA_946887155.1 uncultured Gemmatimonadota bacterium | reverse complement strand
CCTGCAGCCGCCGAACCATGATCGAATCGACACATGTCCCTGACACGACGCCGATCTTGCCTTTCTTCGATACTGCGTTGGCGAGCGTCCAGTTGGTGACACCGACGCCCATGCCGCCCTGAATGATGCAGGGCAGTTCGTCGGTGACTCTGCTGATCTCGTGTGCAGTCATGTCGGCCAGGTAAATGATTCGGAACGTCCGGGAAATGAGGTCACTGGTCGGGAACCGTGTAATGTACCGGCCTGAGCAAGGGTCCGACTACCCGTAAACTGCTGAAATCTCAGGTGCGGCTGGGGTCGCCGCCCCGTCTCATTAGAAAACCTTTGCGCCTGCCGCGTTGCTCCGGCGCGCCTGAACAAGGACGAACAATCTACCTTCTCGCAAAGGATTTGGCGTCTAGCCCCCCAAAATGGGGGTCCGGGCCCTGTGTCGGCTTCATGGATTGGCGCATTTTCACGCGAAATGAAAATTTCAGGCGGTTCGCGAACGATTGGTCCAGCGGTGCTGCTGTTGTTCGTGGCGTGCTCGTTAGGCCACTCGCAGGATGCCAGCGCCCGGACGGGCCGTCTCACCGCCCGGCCCCGACTCCCGTCATCGGAACCCGTCCCGGGGTTTTCCGTGCTCGCGATCGGGCGCGATCGCGATGCCTTGTTATACGTGCCGCCGGCCGCAAAGGCTGGACCGGTTCCGTTGATGGTACTCCTGCATGGCGCCGGCGGGTCAGCATCCGGCCTGCGCGACCGGCTCTTCCGTTCGACCGACAGCATCGGGTTCGCGCTGCTCATTCCCGATTCGCGCGGTCCAACCTGGGACGCGATCCGCGGTGGTTACGGACCCGATATCGCATTCATCGACAGCGCCATCAAGGTCGTGTTCTCGCGCGTTGCGGTGGATGCCACGCGCCTCATCGTCGGCGGGTTTTCGGACGGAGCGTCGTATGCGCTGGCACTGGGCCGCATCAACGGCGACCTGTTCTCACGAGTCGTGGCCTTTTCCCCCGGCTTTGTACCGCCGGGGAGGGCAACCGGAAAGCCGGAGATCTTTATCACCCACGGTAGCGACGACCGCATCCTCCCCTATGAGTCGACGAGTGGCCGTATCGCGCCGGCCCTGAAGCGCGCTGGTTATCTCGTCACGCTTCGAACGTTTGCTGGCGGTCATACGGTGCCCGCGGAACTCGCGCGTGAGGCATTCCGCTGGGCGATCTCGACCGCGAACACGACGCGTTAAGCATGCGGGAGACGGATGCCGCAGGCTACGTTACGACCATGGAGCCCAGCATCGACCCCGCCGCCCTGGCCAAGGAACATCAGCTCGTGGAATGGTTGCGCTCGCGCCAGTCCGTGCTGATCGGGTATTCGGGAGGCGTCGATTCCACCTACCTCGCCCTCATCGCGCGCGAAACGCTCGGGCGTGATCGGACGCTCGCCGTACTGGGGCGCAGCGCGTCCGTGCCGCGGGAACTGTCGGAGAACTCCCGCACGATCGCGAACGAGCGCGACATTCCGCTTCGCATCGTGGACACGGCCGAGGTCTCGGATCCTCGTTATGCAGCCAATCCGGTGAACCGCTGCTATTTCTGCAAGTCGGTGCTCTGGGAGACGCTGGCCCCGATGGCCAGAGAACTCGGGTTCGGGGCGGTCGTCGACGGCACCAATGCCGATGACGTGTCGGAATACCGGCCCGGCACCCGGGCGGCGGCCGAGCACGGCATTGAATCACCTTTGGCCGACGTGGGACTCACCAAGGCAGAGATCAGGGCACTCTCCCGGGCGCGTGGGTTGCCGACGTGGTCGCAGCCCGCCGCACCGTGCCTCGCCTCGCGCATCCCGTACGGCATGGAAGTCACCGTCGAGCGGCTGGGCCAGGTGGAACGGGCTGAGCGCGCGCTGCGATCCCTCGGTGTCGAAGGAGACCTTCGCGTCAGGCACCATGGCGACCTCGCGCGCATTGAACTCGCTGACGCGATCCTCGATCAATGGATGGAGCCCGATCGGAGCGCGAAGCTGGTCGGCGCCGTGCGCGCCGCTGGCTTTTCGCGCGTGGCAATCGATCTTCGCGGTTTCCGCTCCGGATCGCTCAACGTGCTCGAAGGCGTGGTGGCCGCATGATCCACCCGCTCGAAGGGAAGCTGCGTGATGCCGGTATCGCCTGTCGCGTCGAAACGCGGGACCGGCTGGTCATCCTGATCCCCGACCGTGAGCGTGATGCGTTTCAGCGCGAGGATCGACTGCGCGCCCTGCGAATCGCCCGCGATGAAGCCTTCAGCCACGTGGCGATAGAACTCGACCCACTTGCGGCTCTTTCTCGCGATTGACCCGGGTGACGGCTTTCGCCGTCAGATAGCGGACACCATCGAAACGATTCGCGCCGGCTCCAGCGGCATCCGCTGGGTGCTGGATGGGAAGCTGCACGTGACACTGTCATTTCTCGGAGAAGTCCACGAGGACCGGATTCCCGCGATCACGGACGTGGCAGCCGAGGTGACACAGCACCATGCGGCGTTTACCGTGGCGGTGCAGGGGGCGGGTGTGTTTCCCGACTGGCGCCGGCTGCGCGTCGTCTGGTTCGGGCTGCACGACGCGGGCGAATTGAGAGCACTGGCGGACGACCTGCGAAAAGTCCGGCCGGTGCTTGGACTCCCGCCCGACCGTCCCTTTCGAGCGCACCTGACGATCGGCCGTGCGACCGGTCCGTTATCGGCGGAACAGAAACAGGACCTCAGCCGGGCCCTCGCTCCGTTCAAGGAATCGTATCCCTTCGACGTTTCGAGGGTAATCCTCATGCGGAGCACACTGTCGCGAGCAGGGTCCGAGTATTCGGAGATCGCTTCATTCCCCCTTCAGGCCACTTAGATTCTGCGCGAATCGAATACCCACCTGGAACCGTAGGGATTACGTGTTTTCATGCCTCGGGCGGCTGGGCTGCCTCTTCCTGATCCTCGTTGCCGGCGCGTACGCATACCTCACGCGCGATCGCTGGATCGCGCGGGTCACCGGCGGCACCGACTCCACGACGGTCACCTGGCAACCGGTCACCGACCCGGGCGCCAAAGAGGCGGAACAGGCGCTGGCGGCGCTCCAACGCAAGGACGGTCCGGCCTACGTCACGATGTCCGCGGCGGAACTGGCGGCGCTGATGGTCGCAAGCACGGGCCACCGACTGCCGGCGTCGCTGGACTCGGTGGAAGCGGCGGTGATCGATGAAACGGTCCGCGTCCGGGCGCGCGTCAGGCTCGATGACATCCGCGGACTCGACGAGTTAGGCCCGCTGGCCGGCGTGCTCGGCAACACGGAACGAATCGAGTTTACCGGTACGATGGCGGTGCTGCGTCCGGGACTTGGTGAATTCCGGGTCGCTTCGGTGAAGATCAGGGACTTCCAGCTGCCGAGAGCAGCGGTTCCGAGGCTCCTGGCCCGGCTGGATTCCAGCGTGCGCCCGGAGGGCGTGTCACCGGACGGCATTGCCATCACGATTCCCGACTACATCGGCGACGTGCGGATCGCGCGCGGGGAAATCACGCTCTACAAGCGGACGCCGTGAGCCACCGGATCCTCGTCGTCGACGACGAGCAGGGCATTCGCGCGGCGCTCGGCCAGTTGCTGGAATACGAGGGATACGAGGTCCGCGCCGAGTCGAATGCCCCCGCCGGCATCGCCACGTTCGAGAAGTTCCGGCCACATCTCGTCTTCCTCGACGTCAAGATGGCGGGGATGGACGGCCTCGAGGGCCTCAAGCGGATCCGCCAGATCGACCCTAACGCGAGCGTGGTGATGATCAGCGGCCACGCGACCATCCAGACCGCGGTCGAGGCCACGCAGCTCGGCGCGTACGACATCCTCGAGAAGCCGCTCGACAC
This sequence comes from uncultured Gemmatimonadota bacterium, assembly GCA_946887155.1. The sequence continues at coordinate 2,282 of CAMPKM010000189.1, read as the reverse complement.
CGACCGGATCCTCGTGCTGCTGCGCAACGCGCTGCAACACCTGTCCCTGCAGGAGGAGAACCAGCGCCTGCGCGAGACGATCGAGTCGCGGTTCGAGATCGTCGGCAGGTCGTATGCGATCCGCGCGCTCACGTCGCAGATCGAGAAGGTTGCCGTCACGCCGGCTCGCGTGCTGATCACCGGCGAAAACGGGACGGGCAAGGAACTGGTGGCGCGCGCCATCCATCGGCTGTCGCCGCGTGCGAGCAAGACGTTCGTCGAAGTGAATTGCGCCGCCATTCCGTCGGAGCTGATCGAGAGCGAATTGTTCGGCCACATGCGAGGTTCGTTCACCGGTGCCGTGTCGGACCGCGCCGGCAAGTTCGAGCAGGCTGACAAGGGGACGCTGTTCCTCGACGAGATCGGGGACATGAGCCTCGCCGCCCAGGCCAAGGTGCTGCGCGTGCTGCAGGACGGTGAAGTCACCCGGATCGGCGGCAGCAAGCCGCATCGGGTCGACGTCAGGGTGCTGGCGGCGACCAACAAGAACCTCGAAGAGGAAATTTCCGCCGGTCGCTTTCGCGAAGACCTGTTCTACCGGCTGAATGTCGTCCCGCTCCATGTCCCGCCACTCCGCGATCGCCGGGAGGACATCCCGCTCCTGGCGCAGCACTTCGCGAATGTGCTCTCCGACCGGGACGGTGCCGTGTCGCGCGCGCTGGACACGTCCGCGCTCGAGGTCCTGCAGCGGTATGACTGGCCCGGCAACGTGCGCGAGCTGCGGAACGCCATCGAGCGCGTCATGATTCTGGCGCCTGGCCCGCGGATCGGCGCCGCCGACGTCTCCCGCCTCACGGGTCCCAGGCCGCCTGACGCGTCGGGACTCGGTTCGCTCCTCGAGTGCAAGACGTACGAGGAATTCAAGAACGCCGCCGAACGCGCGTTCCTGCTGCACAAGCTGCGCGAGATGGACTGGAACGTGAGTGAGACGGCACGCGTGCTCGACATGCCACGGTCCAACCTGTACAAGAAGATCGAACGCTACGGCCTCGCGAGGGAGGGTTGATGTCGCCTCTGGTCTTCCAGCTCGAATCCCATGGCTGACTGGGACAAGGAACTCGCGAAGATCGACAAGCAGCTCGAGTCGATCTCCGACGAAGCACTGCTGCCGGCGAAGCCTAACGCGAGCCCGGCTGCGAAAGTGGAACAGGTCGCGGTCCAGCGTTCGACCTCCACGCTCGGCGTCATGACCCGCCTGCTGCTGGCCACCGCCCTCGGCGTCGGCATGGTGTTCTGGCCCTACGAGGTCCGCTGCGGTGGCCCGCTGTTCGGCTACCTGGCCGCCACGGGCGCCGTGATGGCCGCGGGAATGTGGAGTGCCGTCTGGACCTGGCGGCATCGATCGGCGCGGGGACACATGCTGTCACTGCTGCTGATCCTCTGGGGAGGCGTCCTCGCGGCACAGGAAGTCCTGCCGCGCCTGGGCTACGCCATCCCCACCGAAGCGCACCCAGCGTCGTGGATGTGCAGTTGACCGCGAGTTCGAAGCAGGAAAGTCGGCAGCCCAGGGTCACCCGCGCCTGAGGGTGATGACTTAGACTTGGACTCAGTCCAGGGCCTCGGACCGTGTACCTCGGACCTGGCCCTCTGCTTCAGACTTTGAACCGGATTCAGCGTGCCCACGACCTACAAGAACTTCATCGCGGGGAGTTGGGTCGACGCCTCGTCAGGCGAGACCTTCGACAACGTCAATCCTGCCGACACGACCGACATAGTCGGGACGTTTCCACTGTCCGCGAAGGCCGACGTCGATCGCGCTGTCCAGTCAGCGAAGAAGGGTTTCGAGATCTGGCGCGCCACGCCCGCGCCGTTGCGCGGCGACGTCATGCGCAAGGCGGGCGACCTGCTCGCAGCCAGGAAGGAAGAAATCGCCACGCTCATGACCCGCGAGATGGGCAAGCCTTTGGCTGAGACGCGGGGCGACGTACAGGAGGGAATCGACACCGCTTACTACGCCGCCACCGAAGGACGCCGCCTCTTCGGCCACACGGTGCCGAGCGAGCTGCGCAGCAAGTGGGCCATGAGCTTCCGGCGTCCCATCGGTGTGGCCGGAATCATCACCCCCTTCAACTTCCCGCTGGCGATCCCGACCTGGAAAATGTTTCCGGCGCTGGTGTGCGGCAATAGCGTCGTCCTGAAACCGGCCGAAGACACGCCGCTCACGGCTGTCAGGTTGATCGAGATCTTAAACGAAGCCGGCGTGCCGCCCGGCGCCGTGCAGTACGTCCCCGGTCCCGGCGAGG
>CAMPKM010000188.1 GCA_946887155.1 uncultured Gemmatimonadota bacterium | reverse complement strand
GATCTATCACTCGGTGTGTGTGACCGGTCGCGACGCCTTTGGCAACGCTGAATTTCTGGCCGCGGCGCTCAAGCAGGTAACGCCTGGCACCGAAATCATGGCGGATACCGACGGGCAAAGACCCGAGGCGCTTGCCCTGCTGCACCCGTTCCTTTCGCTGGTGCAGGTGACGATCGATCCACCGGTGGCATCGCCCACGATCGAACGCGTCGCGGAGACGCTTCGTGCCGCGGGATCACTCGGACTCGCGCATTCGGTCACGATCGCCGGCACCGATGAGTCGAGTGACGCCGATTATTTGCAGATCGTCGACCAGGTTCACGCGGCCAGCGAGAAGACCAGCATTGTGATTCATCCCGGGCCAACCGCCGAGCGGGGTGTCCTGGACAAGCGCTGGACCACCCTGATGGAGCACGCTTCGGCACGTCACCGGGACCTGCGACTGCTGGCTCGGCTCAGCGGCCCCGCTACGATGCGGTAGGCAGCTCTGGCGCGTGGCATGCAAGGGGTTCCCGGGAGAGAATGTGCGGAACAGAATGGTGTTTCGCCGCGTTTAGATAAGGAGACGCACGCCCCGGGAAACCGATGACGAACACCTTCAGCGAAGAACAGGACATTCCGCGCATGACGCCGGCGGTTCAGTGGCTGATCGCCCTGAACGTGGTCGTGTTTTTCCTGCAGTTCACGGTGTTCGGCGCCGACAACATGCGGGATGCGCTTGGTTTTCGGCTGGACGGATTGCCGGGCCAGTGGTGGACCGTCGGCACACACCTCTTCGTCCATACTGGTTTCTGGACGCTGCTGCTGAACGTGTACCTGCTGTTCGTGTTCGGCCCGCGTCTCGAACAGGCATGGACGACGCGTGTGTTCCGGAACTTCTATCTCTGGTGCGGACTCGGCGGCTGGCTGGCGCACACGTTGCTGGTGCGGGACGCCACGCTGGTTGGCGCGACGGGTGCCGTGCTGGGCATCGCGATGGCCTATGCGCTGCGCTGGCCGGACGAGGAGATCTACCTGTTCATGACGTACCCGGCCCCCGTGAAATGGCTGGTGGCCACGCTGGTCACCATCACGCTGCTGGTCGGAACGATCCAGCCGGGTGACGGGAATGGCGTCGCGTACCTGGCGCATGCAGGTGGCCTGGCGGCGGCGTGGATCTTCTGGCGAACCGCGACGGCGGGCGCCGGCTTCGACAAGCTGCGGCAGCGCGTAAACTCCGTGCCCGACCTGCCTGACGAGTCCCCGCGAGCGGTTCCGCGCTCGATGCCTCGCACGCGAGAGCGCACCCGTGACGTGGACGACATCGTGATCCAGAGCCAGCAGGCCGTGTCGCAGCGCGTCGCGCCGCAGCCCACGGTGCCGGTGTCACCCCAGCCGCGGCCGGCGGGTGAGCGGCTCACGGAGCTCGATCGCCTGCTCGACAAGATTTCGCAGCAGGGCATGGACAGCCTGACGGGCGACGAGCGCCAGCTACTCGAAGAGCGCTCGCGCGAGCTCCGGAAGGACGACTGACCCAAAAGAGCGCCCCCCGGGCACTGCCCGGGGGGCTGTACCGCCACGCCGTTGATCGTGGCGGCGAAGCCGTCGTTTATACGACGGCATTCCGAAGGTACGGGTGGTGCTCGGGGCTGTCCATGTTACAGAAGGCCCATTTCGTCACAGGCGGGAGTCGCCGCTAAATTCGACCCATGCCACGCGCCGAGCTGCTCGAGACCTTCGCCAATCCGTACCCCGAACGCCCGTATGAGATTCGGATGGAATGTCAGGAATTCACGTCGCTTTGTCCGCTGGGCGGTGTGGAGTCGGACGCTGCGGAATTGGCGCTGTTGAAGGGAGGGGCGCCGGATTTTGGAGTCATCCACATCGCGTACATACCGGCCGAGCGCTGCGTCGAGCTGAAGAGTCTCAAGCTCTACCTCTGGAGCTTCCGCGACGCGGCGGTCTTTTATGAGCGCGCCGTCAACCGGATCCTGGATGACCTGAGCGCTGCGGTGCAGCCCCGCTGGATGGAGGTTGTCGGCGACTTCAATGTTCGGGGCGGGATCAAGTCTGTGATCAGCGCGTCGGTCGGTTCGAAGGTCTAGGGTCGGCGACCGAAGTCCAAAGTCCAGAGGGACTTGGGACCGGAATTGCGTGTCTGGACTTTGGACTTTGGACTCTGGTCTTTAGGTTTCTCGCTCTTCGGCCAGGTAGCTCAGTTGGTAGAGCAGCGGACTGAAAATCCGCGTGTCGGCGGTTCGATCCCGTCCCTGGCCACTTTTATGACGAGTCTCCGCTGAACGGCGTGGTGCAACCCTGGCGGATACATCGGAGGAGCAAGTCGCCGCGGATCGCTGCGTCGAGCGGAAAGGCGCGCGGCTCCGAAAGAACTTGCACGGGATCGTAGTCCGACTGCATCCGCGCCGGGCACTACCGCGCGGACTTCGCGCTAACTCGCATCTCCTCCTCGAGTCCGCTGAAACGAGCGCATTGGCGCGGGGTTTACTCAACAAACCCCTGTGTTTATCCGCAGTTCATCGCGCCAACTCGTGCCTCATATGGCAACCGATTCGGGAACCACCAAATCCGTCTGGACCGATACATCAAACATTCCTTCGTTCGACCCTCTGCAAGGCGATCTCGATACTGACGTGTGTATCGTTGGCGCCGGCATAGCCGGAATCACCACAGCATACCTGCTCGGCCGCGACGGAAAGCGTGTCGTTGTGCTCGATGATGGTCCTGTTGCCGGCGGCGAAACCGGACGGACGACTGCTCACCTCGTCTGCGCGCTCGACGACTACTACGCGCAGATCGAAAAAATGCATGGTCCTGAAGGCGCACGAATGGCTGCCGAGAGTCACATGGCGGCGATCGATCGCATCGAAGCGATCGTGCGTGAAGAGGGAATCGACTGCGAGTTCGAACGACTGGACGGCTACTGGTTCGCGCTCGATGGCGAGGGACAGGACCTGGCGGACGAAGCCGAAGCTGCCCGGCGCGCGGGCATTCCCGGTGTCGAGCTTCTCACCCAGATCCCGGATGTGTCGTTCAAGACGAAATCTGCGGTCCGGTTTCCCAACCAGGCGCAGTTTCATCCGCTGAAATACATCGCCGCGCTCACAAAGGCGATCGAGCGCGATGGAGGCCGCATCTTCTGCGGCACGCACGTCGACTCGATGGACGAAGAGGACGATCGCCCGAAGGTGAAGACATCGGACGGCCATGCGGTCAGGGCCAACGCGCTCGTCTTCGCGACGAACTCGCCGGTCAACGACCGGGTGACGATCCACACCAAGCAGGCGGCGTATCGCACCTACGTGGTCGGGATGCAAGTTCCGAAGGGTGCGGTTCCGCGTGGCCTCTACTGGGACAACCTCGATCCGTATCATTACATCCGGCTGACAACGCTGGATGCGCATAACGAGATCCTCGTCGTCGGTGGTGAGGACCACAAGACGGGCCAGGGCGACAACGAAGAAGAGCCGTTCTGGAAGCTCGAGCAGTGGACGCGCACGCGATTCCCCATGGTGGGCGACGTGCTGTATCGCTGGTCGGGCCAGGTGCTCGAGCCCATCGACGCGATGGCCTTCATCGGGGTCAATCCGGGCGACGACCACACGTACATCGCCACCGGCGACTCCGGTAATGGCATGACACACGGCACGATCGCGGGCATGCTCATCACCGACCTGATCGCCGGCCGGGAGAATGCGTGGTCGAAACTGTACGATCCGGCACGCAAGACGCTTCGCGCGGCCCCGGCATTCCTCAAGGAAAATCTCAACGTCGCGCTGCAGTATGGTGACCTGGCGACGCCGGGTGAAATCCATTCACCGGTGGAGCTGGGCAATGATTCCGGCGCGATCATGCGCGATGGCGCCCGGAAGATCGCGGTCTACAAGGACGCTACGGGTGAGATCCACATGCGGTCCGCGGTCTGTCCGCACCTCTACTGCATCGTCGATTGGAACAACGCCGAGAAGACGTGGGATTGCCCGTGTCACGGTTCGCGCTTCGATCGACACGGCAAGGTGATCAACGGACCGGCGCTGTCGGATCTCTCCGAGCTGCCCGATGACGTCACTCCGAACGGAGCGCCTGCATCGGGTCAACGCGCGAAGCCCGTCTCGCGGGAATGAGCGCCGCCAGGGCACCGACGACCGCGATCGTCACGATCGAAACGCCGAACACGAAGGGATCCCTGGGCTCGACCTGAAAAAGCAGGCCGCGCACGAGCTGCATGAGGTACCACGATCCGACCAGCCCGATGACGAGGCCGAGCATAACGACGCGCGCGCCACTCCCGAGGACCAGCGCGACCAGCTTGCCCCGGTCGGCGCCGAGTGCCGAACGAATGGCGATTTCCCGCGTGCGCTGGGTTGCCGCGAACGAGAGTACGCCGTACACGCCGATCGCGGCCAGGAACAGCGATAGCCCGCCAAACACCGAAAGCGCCGTCATCATGAAGCGTCGCCAGGCCGTGACGAGGTTCGCATGCGTCGTCATGAAGGCCAGGTCGGCGGGGATGTCCGGGTCGACGCGGCTGATGCGCTCACGGACCGCGCGCATGAGCGATTCCTCCGGTCCCGCGGCGCGGACGAGCAGGTTCATCGTGCCAAACCGCCAGGTCGGAAGTTGCCGGTACAGCACGTACATCTCGGCGCTCTCCTCGGCTTCGTAACCTGAAGGGCGGGCGTCGCTCACGACACCCACGATCGTCAGCCACTCCGCCGGCGCGTTCTGCCGCGGTTCCATGCTGACGGCGCGCAGCCGCCTGCCTAACGGCGACTCGCCGGGCCAGTAGCGATCGGCCAGTCGCTGGTTGATGACCGCGACCCGGACGCCGTCGCTACGGTCCGTGGCGTCGAACGCCCGTCCTTCGAGAACACGGATGCCAAGGGCGTCGAAGAATCCCTCGCTGACCATGCGGTACCCGGCGCCGGCGCGGGCGATGTCCTTTCCCTCGACTTCGATAAAGCCGTTACCTCCCCGCACGAGGGGAACCCAGTTCACGAGCCCAGCGCCTGCTACGCCAGGTATGTCGGCCATCGACTGGCGCAGTCGCTCCCAGTACGAAACGACAGCCGCTGTGTCGCCACGATACCGCGGGCCGCTCAACGTGATCTCGGCGGTGACCACACCGTCCGTCTCGAACCCGAGGGGCCGTGAGAGTACGGCGCGAAGGCTTTGCATCAGCGATCCGGCAACGACGACCAGCATCAGGGCCATCGCTATTTCCGCCGTGACGAAGGCGCGGCCGGGCAGGCCCCGGCCACCGGCGGCCCAGGTTCGCGAACCACCTTCGAGCGCGCGCGACGGAGCGGTGCGGGTGGCGCGAAGCGCGGGGAGCAGCCCGGTGAGCACGCCGGCCAGCGCCGCAACGACGAAGGCAAAGGCAATCACCCGTCCATCGATCGCAATCTCACTGGACCTCGGCAATTGCGTAGCGGATACGAGTGTGGCGCTGCTGACCAGTCCCCAGGCCAACAGGACACCAAACGAGCCGCCGATCAGGGCGACGAGCGCGTTGTCGACCAGGACCTGCCGGATCAGCCGCCGGCGCGACCCGCCTAACGCGGCGCGGATCGCCATTTCGCGGCTCCGCACGGCGTCCTGGGCCAGGTTCGCGCTTGCCAGGTTGGCGCAGGCGATCAAGAGCACAAGCCCGACAGAACCGAACAGCAGTTTGAGCACGTCCGTGCTCCCGCGAACCAGGTGTTCGCCCAGGGGCGTTACATCGACGCCGTGCGAATACAGGCTCCCGGGATCCGTTTCGTTGATGCGCCGTGCGATTGCCGACAAGTCGCTGCGCGCGCGCTCCAGCGAAACGCCGGCCGCCAGCCGTCCGATCGCTTCGTAGTTGATGTTGTTCCGTTCGGCGCCGCCGAACGTACGCGGCCGCAGGGGAAGCCAGACCTCGGTGCTCTCCGGGTAGACATGAGCGTTTCGAACGACGCCGATGATGGACTGGGGCACACCGTTCACGGCGATCGTCCGGTTGCCAATGTCTGAGCCACCGAGCCTGGACCGCCAGAACCCTTCACTGATTACGACAACGCTGGATCGGTCGGCGAGGTCAGCCTCGCTGAAGCCACGGCCAGCAACGAACCTGGCCTGCAGCACCGCGAAGAAGTCCTTCGTCACCTCCTGGATGTTCGCGCGAATCGCTTCCGAGCCCACGTTCACC
>CAMPKM010000187.1 GCA_946887155.1 uncultured Gemmatimonadota bacterium | reverse complement strand
CCGCTCCCCATGGCAATCCCGACGTCGGCGCGGGCGAGGGCGGGTGCGTCGTTGATGCCGTCGCCAACCATGACGACCACTTCGCCGCGCTCCTGCAGCTTCCTGATCGCATCGACCTTGCCGGCGGGCAGCACACCCGCAATCACGCGGCCAATGCCCGCCTGTTGCGCGACGGCTTCGGCCGTGGGCGCCATGTCGCCGGTCAGCAGCACTGTTTCGATGCCTGACGCGTGCAGGCGGCCGATTGCGGCTTTCGAAGTTGGCCGGATGGCGTCGGCGATCGACAGCGCTCCAGCGAGCGCGCCGTCGACGTTCACGTAGACCACCGTCTCAGCGCGGGCGCGGCGTTCCGCCGCCCAGCCAGCCGACGGCGACGTGTCGATGCCCCAGTCGTGCATCAGCGACTCGTTCCCGATCGCCACCGACCGGCCGCGCACAATGGCCAGGGCTCCCTTCCCGGTCACGGCCTCGAACGACTCCGGCCGCTCGACGCCCAAGCCGCGCGTCTTCGCCGACTCCACGATCGCCGCCGCGAGCGGATGCTCCGATGCGCTCTCGACTGACCCCGCGATTTCCACCAGCGCATCCGGCGTCCACGGTCCACGAGTCTCGACGGCCACGACCGATGGCCGCCCTTCGGTGATGGTGCCGGTCTTGTCGAGCACCACGGTCGTGGCACTCCCCGCCCGCTCGAGTGATTCACCGCCCTTGATCAACACACCCATCTGGGCGCCCCGTCCGGTCGCGACCATGACCGCGGTGGGAACCGCGAGCCCCATGGCGCACGGGCAGGCGATGATCAGCACCGACACGGCGGCGGTGAACGCCTTCAGTAATGGTGCCGAATCGGCCGCGACATACCAGGCGCCGAACGTCACCATGGCGATGACAATGATCGAAGGCACGAAAACCGCGCTCACCCGGTCGGCCAGCCGCTGGATCGGCGCGCGCGACCCCTGCGCGTCGCGCATGAGCCGCACGATCTGCGACAGCACGCTGTCGGCGCCTAACGTGGTGGCTCGATAGGTGAAGCTCCCGGTGCGGTTGATCGTCCCGCCGACCACCCGATCGCCGGCCGACCTGGCCGCCGGGAGGGGCTCGCCGGTCAGCATCGATTCGTCGATCGCGCTCGAACCAGTCAGGATCACGCCATCGACGGGCAACCGTTCGCCGGGCCTGACGACGACCTCGTCACCGGTTCGCACGTCGTCGAGCGGTACGTCAACATCTTGGCCGTCACGATGAACGCGGGCGGTCGACGGCCGGAGATCGATCAGCTTCCGGATGGCGCTCGACGTTCCCGCCTTGGCACGCGCCTCCAGCGCATTCCCGCCCAGGATGAACGCGATAATGATGATCACCGCTTCGTAGTACACATCGGGGGCGACGCCACGCGAGACGAACACGCCCGGCGCCACGGTCGCGAAGGCGGAGAACAGGAAGGCCGCGCCGGTTCCCATCGCGATCAACGTGTTCATGTCGGCCGACCGGTGACGGAGCGCCTTCCACGCGCGAACATAAAACCGCCGCCCGGCCCAGATCATGATCGACGCGGTCAGCACCAGCAGGCCGTACGACAACACCGTGACCGGCACGGCATACAGCACCGGAATCACCGCGCGCAATGCGGGATCCAGCCACTGCATTGTCCAGCGCATCACCGGATCCGCCGATTGCAGGCCGTGATGCGCGTTCGCCGCCATCAGGGGCATCGAACCGATCATCGCCAGCGCGCCCGCCACCAGCGACACGATGACCTTCAGCTTGAGGTCGCGCAGCTCTTCGATCCGCGCTTCGTCCTGTGCTTCCTGCTCCTGCACTGCGCTGCGATCGTCAATCGGCAACTCGGCACCATATCCGGTGCCTCGAATCCGCTCGACGAGTGCGTCGGCAGCAATCACCGAAGGATCGAACCGGACGGTCGCCGTGTTGGTCATCAGGCTGACCGCCGCGTCTTCGACACCCGGCGTGCGCTCCAGCACACGCTGCACTCGCGCCTGGCAGGCCGCGCACGTCATTCCCGAAACGGGAATGTTCAGCTTCGCGGATGCCGGCCGCTCGGGCAGGACGGCGATACCGCCGGTTTCCTCGTCAGGCACCTTACGCGGCCTCGTTCGCCTCGTACCCGGCGTCGGCAATCGCGTCAACGAGGTCGCCGACGGTGGTCTTGCTTTCGTCGTAAGTCACCGCGGCCGATCCGATGCCGACGGCCTCGACTTTCACGCCTGGCACATTGCCAAGCGCCTCACGCACGGCGCTGATGCAGTGTCCGCAGCTCATGCCTGACACTTCGAGCTTGAGTTCTTTCATGGGGGCTCTCCCGTGACGGCGTCCATCGCCATCGCCCTCGGAAGCTATATACCCCCTCCCCCTATCTCAAGCTGGTAAAATCGGGGTCTGACCCCATTTTCACGTTTTCAGTCGCCCGAGAAACCGGCGCTGGCGAGGGCGGCCATCACCTGGGCGCGAGCTTCTGGAGGCATCACGTGCCGCGCGCGAACCTTGTTCAGGGCGGCCAGGAACTTCTCGCTGAACTCGGCGTGCGGGAGGCAGGACGAACATTCATCGAGATGCCGGCGGACCTCCGCCATGCGCTGGTCATCCAGCTCCTCGTCCAGATAGTCCCAGAGCTTCCGGATGGCCATGCCGCAATCGATCGTATGAACCTCGTCAGGCATCACGACCTCCGGCGGTTGCGGGTCGGAATCCGGCGTCGACGGCGTACGCGCGCAACTGTTGCTGCAATTGCCGGCGGGCGCGGAACAGGCGAGACCGCACGGTGCCGATTGGTACACCCAGTATTTCAGCCGCCGCTTCGTACGACTGGTCTTCGACGTCGACCAGTTGGACGGTGGAGCGGAACGGCTCGTCGAGCGTGGCGAGGGCACGGTCGAGCGCCGGGCTCAGGTCGACCGACATGATCATCCGCTCGCTGCCGTCGTCGACCATGGCCTTGTGCTCTCGCATGGCAGCCGCCGATTCAGACTCGGCATCAGTCACCTCGACCTCGTGCCGCGTCTGCTGACGCGAGCGGAGAAAGGCATTCCTGCAGATCGTGAAGAGCCAACGGCGGCAATCGCTGCCCTGGTCGAACGTGTGCCACGACTTGTAGGCGCGCAGGTACGTCTCCTGAACGATGTCCTGCGCGTCCGACGGGTCGCGGGTAAGCGAAAACGCGAAACGGTAGACGTCATCCATCCACGGGATGGCCAGTCGCGCGAAACTCTCGTCCTTTTTCGAGCCTGCGTCTCGCTCGTTCATCCCCGGAGAACTATCCTCGAAGCTGGTGTGGGGTTCCATGTCCAGTATGATAGTAGCACATGAATCCAGCCGACCTCCGACGGGAATACGCCCTCGCTTCGCTCGACGCAAGCGACGTGGATCAGGATCCCCTGGCCCAATTCGCCAGGTGGTTCGAGGAAGCGCGCAACGCGGAGCTTCGAGAGCCGAACGCCATGACGCTGGCGACCGCAACGGCGGACGGACGTCCCTCGGCGCGGATGGTCCTGCTCAAGTCCTTCGACCAGCGTGGCTTTGGCTTCTTCACGGACTTCCGCAGCCGAAAAGCAGCCGAGCTCCAGGAGAATCCGCAGGCGGCGCTGGGTTTCTCGTGGCTCGAGCTCGAGCGCCAGGTCCGCATCGAGGGCATCGTCTCGCACATGGACCGGGCCGAGGCGGAGGCCTACTTCCGGACCCGCCCGTTAGGCTCGAGGCATGGGGCCTGGGCGTCGATCCAGAGCAGCGTGATCTCCGGTCGCGACTGGCTGGAGTGGGCGGTACGTGATGCGGAGACGAAGTTTCCCGGCGACGACGTCCCGTTACCGCCTCACTGGGGCGGATTCATCCTCGCGCCGGATACGTACGAGTTCTGGCAGGGACGTCCGAACCGGCTGCATGACCGGATTCGATACCGGCTCGCCAAGGGCGCCTGGTCAATCGAACGTCTGTCGCCCTGATGGCCTGGCTCTCTAGAACTTCTCCGCTGCCGTGGCTTCCTCGAGTAACTTGGCGTACGACGCATAACGAGACTCGCCGATTGTTCCGGCGGCGAGTGCCCCTCGAACGGCGCAATCCGGTTCTGCGAGGTGGCCGCAATCGGCGAATCGACACTCGTCCTTCAGGGCGCTGAACTCGGGGAAGCATTCGTCCAGGCCGCGCGACGGCACGCCCCAGAGCCCGATCTCGCGCAACCCGGGCGTATCCACGACGAATCCGCCGTCCGGCAACGGGTGCAGGAAGGCACCCACCGTCGTGTGCCGGCCCTTGTTCACGGATGCGCTGATCTCGCCGACGCGGAGACCAAGGCCGGGATAGAGGGCGTTGAGCAGCGAAGACTTCCCCACACCGGACGGACCAGTCACGGCCGAGGTGCGGCCGCGCAACGTCTCGCGCAGTTCGTCGAGTCCGCGCTGTGTCAAGCAACTCGTCAGGTGGAGGGGGTAGCCGATTCGCGCGTACCTGCCGAACAGCTCGCGGGCCTCATCTTCATCGGCCAGGTCGAGCTTGTTCACAACGACGTGGCTCGCGAGTGCATTGGCTTCCGCGACGACGAGGAATCGGTCGAGCATCGCGACGTGCGGTTCGGGCTTCCGGAGCGCAAAGACGATCACCACCTGGTCGACATTCGCCGCGATGACGCGCTCACCACGGCTGCGTCCGGGATCGCGCCGCGAAAGCTGCGATCGCCTGTCGAGCACCTCGGTGATCGCCCAGCCGGATCCGTCGTCCTGTTCCAGCAGCACTTCATCGCCAACGGCCAGCTTGAGGTTGCTCATATGCTTCACCCGGCCCCTCAGTGCCGCGACGACCGGCGCTCCACCTTCGCGGTGGACATGCCAGGCGCCACCGGTACCGTGCAGGACGACGCCGCGGGTCACTCGGTGTCGTCCTTCATGACGTCCCACCACTTGCGCGGCGCGGCGGGCGCGTTCTTCCGGATCACGTCATCGAGCACCGCCTTGACTTCGTCGATTGCCATCGCGCCTAACGCTGACGACGCTTCGGCTGGAGAGGCGCCCCAGGCGAGGAACGGCGTCTCGAGATGTCCTTCGACGCCCTGCGTCCCGATGCGCCGCCAGCGGACGAACAGGAAGTACGCACCGAAGGGATGATCGGCGTCGCCGGTCCGGTCGGTCTCGATCGCCACACTGTACGACAGCCCATCGCTCCCCTCGAACGCCGCCGGCCGGGCATGCACCGCCATGTATCCGCCGATGGTTCGTTCGTCCCCTTTCGAGGGATCAGGAGGCAGGAAGCGACCCATGTGCAGCGTACCGTCGCGGATCAGGGACTGTTGGCGCGTGCGAGTGGCGTCATCGCCACCGGCGGCTGGGTGGCGAGCCGGACGATCGGTGCGGTGCCGGCACTGCCTGACGAGCGACCACCAACGTCCCAGGCGACGATGCCGTCATCGCTTTCCGGCTCGAGGAGGTACATCGCCAGCACACCGAGCGGCTGCGCGGTGCGGACGACGACCGTGCCGGACGCCAGCGTGACCGGCCGGCCGGGCTCCCATCGCCCGACGAGCCGTACCAGCCGACGCCCCTCGAACGCCTGCGACGCAACAACGGTGGAATCCACCACGAACTGCGGGCCGGCGTCGCCGCGCCATTCCGCGTTCAATCGCATCAGCTGGAAGCCATGCAACCGCGCCAGGTTGATCGCGGCGGTGTCACTCGGCGCGATCGCATACCCCCACGGCGCCGGACGCGTCACCGTGGGCGTAAAGCGATCGAAGATTTTCATGTTCACCGTTTTGAACCGGCCCGTGCGCTTGGCGCCGAGCGGCATGCCAGCTTCGTAGCGCGTCGAATCACCCAGGCGCTCGACTTCCTCGTACACCACGGGTTGGTCGACCGGCGCCGCGCTCATGATGGCCCGCACGGGGACCGCATCGAGCGACGCGGTTCCCTTGGTCAACGCCTCGTCCGACTGTCGTGCCAACGCAAGAATCGATGCCCGTCGTTCCGCGACCAGTGACAGGAGTTCACGGACGAACGCGTAGGTAGAGCTGACGCGCTTCTCGAACGGGTCGTGCGAGTACGTCTCGCTCAGCACCGCGACCCGGCCACGCAACGGATAGTAATTGACCCCGAAGCGGGGCGTGTGCTCATACGTCCGCCACTCGGTTGGCGGGGTCGCCGGCGTGATGCCCGTGGGCGGCGGACCGCC
>CAMPKM010000186.1 GCA_946887155.1 uncultured Gemmatimonadota bacterium | reverse complement strand
CGGACCGGTATCGCGTGCCGCGCATGATCTTCGCGAACAAGATGGACCGCGTCGGCGCCAATTTCGATCGTTGCCTGGAGATGATCCGTGACCGGCTGTCCCGGCGGGCATTCCCGCTGCAGCTGCCGGTTGGTTCCGGTGAGCTCTTCACCGGTCACATCGACGTCATCGAGCGCAAGGAGTACATCTTCCACGAAGAAACGCTCGGCAAGACGTTCGACATTCGCGACGTCTCGCCCGAGTTCGTGGACCGGATGGAGCAGGCGCGTCACGAGTTGATCGAGGCCGCGGTCGAGCACGACGAAGTGCTGCTCGAGAAGTATCTCGCGGGCCAGGAGCTCACGGTCCCGGAAATCCGCCAGGCGATCCGCAAGGCCACCGTCGCCATGCAGTTCGTGCCGGTGCTCTGCGGCGCCTCGTTCAAGAACAAGGGCGTGCAGGCGCTGCTCGATGCGGTGCTCGACTACCTCCCGGCGCCGATCGACGTCGCCGCGATCGAGGGACACCTTCCGCACCACGACGAGACGTTCGAGAAGCGCGAAGTAAAGGACGACGCGCCGTTCGCCTCGCTGGCGTTCAAGATTGCAACCGACCCGTTCGTCGGGAAACTGACGTTCTTCCGCGTGTACTCGGGCATCCTGAAGTCCGGGAGCTACGTCTACAACTCGACGAAGGACAAGCGCGAGCGCGTGGGTCGCCTGCTGCAGATGCACGCGAACAAGCGCGAGGAGATCGAGGAAGTGCGCGCGGGAGACATTGCCGCCGCGATCGGACTCAAGGACACGCGCACGGGCGACACGCTCTGCGACGACGAGCAGCCGATCATCCTCGAAGCAATGAAGTTCCCGGCGCCTGTCATCGACGTGGCGATCGAACCGAAGACCAAGGCCGACCAGGACAAGCTCGGTATCGCCCTCAACAAGCTGGCCGAGGAAGACCCGACGTTCCGCGTGCACACGGATGCGGAGACGGGGCAGACGATCATCTCGGGCATGGGCGAGCTGCACCTCGAGATCATCGTCGATCGCATGATGCGCGAGTTCAAGGTCGACGCCAACGTCGGCCGCCCGCAGGTGGCCTACCGCGAAACGGTCCGCAAGCGCGTCGAAAAGGTCGAGGGGAAGTTCATCCGGCAGTCGGGCGGCAAGGGCCAGTACGGCCACGTCGTCATCAACATCGCCCCGATGGAGCCCGGCCAGGGCTTCCATTTCGAAGACAAGGTTGTGGGCGGCACGGTGCCGCGCGAGTATATCGGGCCGGTCGAGCAGGGCATCAAGGA
Organism: uncultured Gemmatimonadota bacterium; assembly: GCA_946887155.1. The sequence continues at coordinate 4,936 of CAMPKM010000186.1, read as the reverse complement.
AGCGCTCGAGAACGGCATCCTGGCCGGCTATCCGATGGTCGACATCAAGGTCGAGCTGACCGATGGCTCGTACCACGAGGTCGACTCGAGCGAAATGGCGTTCAAGATCGCGGGATCGATGGCCTTCAAGGAAGGCGCGCAGCGCGCGAAGCCGGTGCTGCTCGAGCCCATGATGAAGGTGGAGGTCGTCGTGCCCGAGCAGTACATGGGCGACGTGCTGGGCGACCTCTCGGCGCGCCGCGGCAAGATCGGCGGCATGATGCAGCGCGGTGAGGCGCAGGTGATCGCGTCCACGGTGCCGTTAGGCGAGATGTTCGGGTACTCGACGAAGCTGCGCTCGATGAGCCAGGGCCGCGCCGTGTACTCGATGGAGTTTTCGCATTACGACGAAGTACCGAAGAGCAAGGCAGAAGAGATCGTCAGCAAGGCGAAGTCGTAGAGGCGGGCGATGCGTGGGTGAGATCATCTCAGGTCTCACATCTCTCATCATCCATCTGATTCAAACCATCACCGGACCGTACCAATGGCAAAGGCAAAGTTCGAGCGGACGAAGCCGCACGTAAACGTTGGCACCATCGGCCACGTCGACCACGGAAAGACGACCCTCACCGCCGCGCTGACGAAGATCTCGTCGGACAAGGGGTGGGGGACGAAGTACATCAGCTACGACGAAGTGGCGAAGGCATCGGCGTCGCAGGGTCGTCGCGACCCGACGAAGATCCTCACCATTGCGACGTCGCACGTGGAATACGAAACGGCCAATCGCCACTACGCCCACGTCGACTGCCCCGGTCACGCCGACTACGTGAAGAACATGATCACGGGTGCGGCGCAGATGGACGGCGCGATCCTCGTCGTGTCGGCGGTGGACGGTCCGATGCCCCAGACGCGCGAACACGTGCTCCTGGCCCGCCAGGTGAACGTCCCGTCGATCGTCGTGTTCCTCAACAAGTGCGACCTCGTCGATGACCCGGAACTCCTCGACCTCGTCGAGCTCGAGGTTCGTGAGCTCCTGAGCGCGCAGCAGTTCCCGGGCGACGACACGCCGGTCATCCGCGGTTCCGCCATCAAGGCGATCCAGGGTGATCCGCAGTGGGTCGCCAAGATCGAGGAGCTGTACAATGCGATCGACACGTTCGTGCCGGAACCCAAGCGCGAGATCGACAAGCCGTTCCTGATGCCGGTCGAGGACGTGTTCTCGATCACGGGTCGTGGTACGGTGGCGACGGGCCGTATCGATCGCGGCATCGTGAAGACGGGCGAGGAACTGGCGCTCGTCGGCTTCGGTTCCGAGAAGAAGACGGTCGTCACGGGCGTCGAGATGTTCCGCAAGCTGCTCGACGAAGGACGCGCCGGCGACAACGTCGGCTTGTTGCTTCGTGGTGTCGACAAGGCGGAGATCGAGCGCGGCATGTGCCTCGCGAAGCCGAACTCGATTACTCCGCACACGAATTTCGACGCCGAGGTCTATGTCCTGAACAAGGAGGAGGGCGGTCGTCACACGCCGTTCTTCAACGGCTACCGTCCGCAGTTCTACTTCCGCACGACCGACGTGACGGGCTCGATCCAGTTGCCGGCCGGCACCGAGATGGTGATGCCGGGCGACAACATCCAGATGAAGATCGAGCTGATCTCGCCGATCGCGATGGATGAAGGCCTGCGGTTCGCCATCCGCGAGGGTGGACGGACCGTCGGTGCAGGCGTGGTTACGAAGATCATCAAGTAAGCAATGGGGGAATCGGGAATGGGGAATCGGGAATCGATTCCCCACCCCCATTCCCGATTCCCGATTCCCAATTCCCGGGTTTTCACATGGCAGGACGCATCCGCATCCGACTGAAGGCATTCGACCACGCGGTCATCGACGCCGCGGCGGCGGACATCGTGCGCACGGCCGAAAAGACCGGCGCGCAGGTGTCGGGGCCCATTCCGTTGCCGACGAAGACGCGACGCTGGACCGTCCTGCGCTCGCCGCACGTCGACAAGAAGTCACGCGAGCAGTTCGAGCTGAAGACGCACAAGCGCGTGATCGACATCCTCGATTCGCGCGCCCAGACGGTGGACGCGCTGACCAAGCTCGACCTGCCGTCGGGCGTGGACGTGGAAATCAAGGTTCAGTAAGGGCAGTTGAAGAGATGAAGAGTTGAAGAGGTGACACTCTTGACTCATCAGCTCATCAACCCAACAACTCATCAACTGTTTTCCCCATGTTAGGCATCATTGGCCGAAAGGTCGGCATGACCCAGGTCTTCAACGAACAGGGACACCAGGTGCCGTGCACCGTGGTGGAGGCAACGCCCAACCCGGTCGTGAAGGTCATTGCTGGTGAACGAAAGAAGCCGGGATACCGGGCGATCGAGCTCGGCCACGGTTCGCAGGTCGTTGCGCGCGCCCCCAAGAAGGGCGAAGCGAAGCATCCGCGCGGGCGTCGGGCCAACAAGGCCGAAGTCCAGCACGCGAGCAAGGCCGGGCTCACGACGGTGCCGCGCCAGCTTCGCGCCTTCCGACTCGACGACATGCCGGCCGACGCCAACCTGCCCGAGTACAAGGCGGGCGACAGCATCGACGTCTCGATCTTTGCGCCCGGCGAGATGGTAAAGGTCACCGGCACGTCCAAGGGTCGCGGCTTCCAGGGTGTGGTGAAGCGGTATGGCATCGGCGGTGGCCCGAACACGCACGGCAACACGAAGCATCGCCGTCCGGGTTCGGTGGGCGCCGGCACCGATCCGTCGCGCGTCATCAAGGGCAAGCGCATGCCGGGCCAGTACGGCAACAAGCGGCATACACAGATCAACCTCCGGGTCGAGAAGGTCGACGCCGAGCGGCACCTGATCTACATCCGTGGCGCGGTGGCCGGTCCGTCGAACGGGATCGTCCTCGTCCGCAAGCAGCAGGGCTGATCATGACCGATACCAGTTTCCAGGCGTCAGCGTTCACGGCGTTAGGCACCCCGCGGGAGCAGGTCACGCTCCCCGCCGAGGTGTTCGACGGGGTCGTGAACATGCCCGTGATGCATCGCGTGGTGACGGCCTTCAGGGCCAACCAGCGGCAAGGCAACGCCAAGACCAAGACCCGCAGCTTCGTCATCGGCGGCAACCAGAAGCCGTGGCGCCAGAAGGGCACCGGTCGCGCCCGTGCCGGCTCGACGCGGTCACCGCTCTGGCCGGGTGGTGGCACGGTGTTCGGGCCCATCCCGCGCAGCTACGAACAGGCGGTGCCGAAGAAGATGAAGACGCTCGCCCGCCGCAGCGCGTTCAACGCGCGGGCGCGCGAGAACTCGGTCTTCGTCATCGACCGGTTCGGCTACGAGGAACCGAAGACCAGCGTGCTGGCCGGGCTCCTCGAGCGCATGGGCGTCGCCGACCAGAAGGTCCTGATCCTCACCGACGGCGCCAAGCCTAACGTTTACCTCAGCGGCCGGAACCTGCCCAGGGTCGAGGTGCTGCCGTACAGCGACGTCGCGACCTACCACCTCCTCTGGTCGGACGTGGTGTTGATCGAGGCCACCGCGATCGGCCAGACGCTGTCGCCGGTGACGGAGAAGGAAGCCGCGCCAGCCAGGCGCGTGAAGAAGGCGGCGGCTGACGAAGGCGAGGCCAGGCCGGCGAAGAAGGCCAAGGCCAAGGCGAAGGCGCCGGCGAAGAAGGCCGCCGCGAAGAAGGCCGCGCCCCGCAAGACCGCGAAGAAGACCTCGGCGCCGAAGAAGAAGTCGGCGCCCAAGAAGAAGAGGAAGTAGGCCATGTCCACGCTTCATCGCACCATCGTCCGCCCGATCGTCACCGAGCGCACCTCGGCGGCGTACCAGGCGCGCGGGGAATACGTGTTCCAGGTCGCCACCGACGCGACCAAGCCGGCGATTCGTCAGGCCATCGAGCGGCTGTTCGGGGTGAAGGTGACGAACGTCTGGACCATGCAGGCGCGTGGGAAGTCGCGCCGCGTCGGCCAGGCCAAGCCGGGCACGCGCCCGGCCTGGAAGAAGGCGATCGTGACGCTCCGCGAGGGCGATACGATCGAAGGCTACGGATTCGAGGGCTAAGAGCCGATCATGGGTATCCGACAGTTCAAGCCGGTCACCAAGGGCACGCGCTTCCGTTCGGTCTCGGATTTCTCCGAGATCACGCGGTCGACGCCGGAAAAGTCCCTGGTCGAGCCGATCAAGAAGAGTGGTGGCCGCGACAACCACGGCCACATCGCCATGCGCCGCCGCGGCGGTGGCCACAAGCGGATGTACCGGAAGATCGACTTCCGGCGCGAGCGCTTCGGCATCGTGGCCACGGTGAAGGAGATCGAGTACGATCCGAACCGCTCGGCGCGCATTGCCCTGGTCGAGTACGGGGACGGTGAGAAGCGCTACATCCTGCACCCGAAGGGGCTGTCGGTGGGCGACCACGTCGTCTCCGGTCCCGGCTCCGACGTCCGCACCGGCAACACGTTGCCGCTCAAGGAAATGCCGTTAGGCACCTTCGTCCACTGCATCGAGCTGGTGCCGGGCAAGGGCGGCCAGATGGCGCGCGCGGCCGGCATGTCGGCCGAGGTGGTAGCCAAGGAAGGCGAATACGTCACGCTGCGTCTCGGGTCGACCGAAATGCGGCGCGTGCACGGGCGCTGCCTGGCCACGATCGGCGAGGTCGGGTATGCCGAGCATGAGCTGCTGTCGAAGGGCAAGGCCGGCAAGAACCGCTGGCTCGGCAAGCGGCCGAAAGTACGCGGCGAAGTCATGAACCCGGTCGATCACCCGCACGGCGGTCGTACCCGCGGCGGCCGGAACGTGGTGAGCCCGTGGGGCAAGAAGGAAGGCATCAAGACACGTAACCTGAAGAAGCCGTCGCAGAAGCTGATGGTCCGCGGCCGGAAGCGCGGGAAAGCGACGGTTAGCGGGTTTTGATTGACGATTGACGATTGACGATTGACGATTGACGATTGACGATTGACGATT
>CAMPKM010000185.1 GCA_946887155.1 uncultured Gemmatimonadota bacterium | reverse complement strand
GGGCGGCGACGGGACCCACACCTTCGCGGTCACCGCCGGGGCCTTGCCGCCGGGGAGCAGCAGGCGGAGCTGATCCGCATCCTCGACAGCTCCGCGGCGCTCGGCCTGAACGCCGTCATCTTCCAGGTCCGTCCCGCCGCCGACGCGCTCTACGAGTCCTCGCTCGAGCCGTGGTCGGTGTACCTCACGGGACAGAATGGCAAGGCGCCGTCGCCTGAATGGGACCCGTTGGCGTTTGCCATCGCCGAATCGCACAAGCGCGGGCTCGAGCTGCACGCCTGGTTCAATCCCTACCGCGCACGCTATCGCGGAGATCACGGCTCGCTGTCGGCTCGACACGTGAGCCGCACCATGCCTTCGGTCGTAAAGCGATACGGACCGTACCTGTGGATGGATCCGGGTGAGCCGAGCGTCCGTGCCCATACGACGCGCGTCATCCTGGATGTTGTGAAGCGATACGATGTCGATGGCGTTCACATCGACGACTATTTCTATCCGTATCCGGAGCGGGATCGCCGCCGGCGCGAGATTCCGTTTCCGGACAATCCGTCATGGACGAAGTACCGCCGCGGCGGGGGGACGCTGGATCGCGATGCCTGGCGCCGCCGGAACGTGGACCTGCTGGTCGAGTCGCTATACGGCGAGATCAAGAAGGAAAAGCCGTGGGTGAAATTCGGCATCAGCCCCTTCGGGATCTGGCGGCCCGGATATCCGGCGCCGATTCGCGGGTTGGACGCATTCGACGCGCTGTACGCCGACTCGCGCCGCTGGCTCGTGGAAGGGTGGCTCGATTACTTCGCCCCCCAGCTCTACTGGGCGGTCGGCGCGCCGCAGCAGAGCTATCCGCTGCTGTTGGCCTGGTGGGCCGACCAGAACCCGCTCGGCAGACACCTCTGGCCGGGGAACGGCACGTACAAGGTGACGACAACCGGCTCGCAGCGATGGCAGGCGAAGGAGGTGCTTCAGCAGATCACGCTGACCCGCGACCAGCCGGGCGCTGGCGGCAACGTGCATTACAACATGACGGCCCTGGTGCAGAGCGCCGACGAACTCGCTGACCGACTGATGGCCGGCCCCTATCGCACGCCGGCCCTGGTGCCCGCATCGCCGTGGCTGGCGAGTTCGGTCCCCCTCGCGCCGACGGTCACGTCGTCGACGACCGAGCGCGAGATCACGCTCCGCATTTCATCACCTGCCGACAGCAGTTCATCCACCGCCCGCTGGTGGCTCATCCGCGCCCGGTATGGCGACGGCTGGCGTGCGGACCTGGTCGACGCCGGCACGCCACGAGTGACCCTTGGTCCCGGCGACGACGGCTTGCTGCCGGACTACATCGTGGTCAATTCGATCGGCAGAGCGGGGATGGAATCGGCTGCTGTCAGGGTGCTGATTGGGGACTAAGGGGATTACTGGGTATTGGTTGTTGGTTATTGGTACTGGGTATCGGTATCCGTGCTAGCCCTTAGATACTGGTACCCTATTCCATTAACCAATAGCCACTATCAGTGACGCCCCTTAAACAGTGACGCCCCTCAAAAACCGAGGTACGCTCGTACTCTCGGCTCGATCCGCTCAGGCGTCCACGGCGGCGACCAGACGAGGTTGATGTTCACCGCGCCGACGCCGGCCAGTGAACGCACCTCTTCCTCGGCTTCGTGGAGGATCTGCGGTCCTGCGGGGCAGCCGGGCGACGTGAGGCTCATGTCGACATTCACGTCCGCGCCATCGAGGGCCACGGAGTAGATCAGGCCCAAATCGACGATGTTCAGTCCGATTTCTGGGTCTTTTACTCTGCGGAGCGCGAGCCGGACCTGGTCTTCACTCAGTGGCTCGGCATCGACTTCGAGGTCGTCGGCGGGTTCCTGCGTCATGCTGGAAATCTAGCGCAATAGCAGCCGGGAGCCTCGGAGCCTTTGAGGTGCGACCTAGACTGCTTGTGCGGGCCTTGAGGTGCCGCCCGCCTATCGCCCGATTCCCGATTCCCGATTCCCGATTCCCTATTCCCTATTCCCTATTCCCTATTCCCGATACTCCCTATTCCCGGCTTGCCGGCGGCTTCTTCGCCGTCGCCTTCTTCGTAGTCGCCTTCTTCGTCACCGCGGGCTTGCGCCGCACGGGCTGACGCCGGCGCACCGCTTGGTTCCAGCCGACCGCTTTGTCGGCCCGGAAGGACGCCGGCATCTTCAGGATGTTGTCGTCGACCACGGACAGGGCAGCGGCGTCGGCCAGGTCGGCCCGAACGTCGGCAATCACCCGGGCCGGACGGCGGGCCTTGGGCGCGTGAACGCGGTTCGTCAGCAGGATCACGAAGAGCTCGCGATCGGGATCGATCCAGAGTGACGTGCCCGTGAAGCCGGTGTGCCCGAATGCGCGCTCGCCCATGTGGATGCCGGCGGAGCCTTCGCCGTCGGACGTGTCCCAACCCAGCGCGCGCGTGCCGGCGATCCGGGTCGTGAACTTCGTGACCGTCGAATCGCTTACGACGCGGACGCCGTTGTACTCGCCGCGGTTGAGCATCATCTGCGCGAACAGCGACAGGTCGGCGGCCGTCGAGAACAAACCGGCGTGACCGGCGACGCCACCCAGCGCCCAGGCGTTTTCGTCATGCACCTCGCCGCGGACGGGATATCCGCGCGGGGAGGACACTTCGGTCGGCGCGATACGATCCCGCTGGGACGCGTCGGGGCGGAAGTGGGTGTCGTTCATGCCTAACGGCTCGAACACCCGTTCGTCGAGGAAGGCGTCGAGGCCCTGGCCGGTGATTTCCTCGATGGCGGAGCCGAGGATGTCGGGACCGAGGTCCGAGTAGGTCTGGCAGGCGCCCGGCTTGCAGACGAGGGGCGTCGAGAGCACGATCGACCGCGCGTGGCGGGCGTTATCGGCGAGCCGGCGCAGGTCGCGGCCGGCGGGGAGGCCGCTGGTGTGCGTGAGCAGGTGGCGGATCTTCACCGCGTCCTTGTTCTTGCCCTCGAACGCGGGGAGGTATTTCGAGACGGGCGCCTCGATGTCGAGTCGCCCTTCGTCGTACAGGATCATCGCCGCGGTGGTCGTTCCGACGACCTTGGTCAGGGACGCCAGGTCGTAGATCGACTCGTCAGGGACGACGGGGTTGCTGCTGCTGGTCCACCCGAGGCGACCGTACCCCTTTTCGAAGACGGAATAGCCGCGGCGACCAACCACGACAGCGGCGCCGGGGTATCCACCGGCGGAGATGCCCCGTTTGACGATCCGGTCAATCGTTTCGAGACGATCTGCTGACATGCCCACCGACGCCGCGGGTCGAGCGGGCAAGCCGTCCGACGGGGCAAAGACGATGGCGAGGGCGCTGAGCGTAGCGAGCACTGGCGTATCCCAACTGGTGACGCGTACGACGTACTACGGACGAAATTCCGAGGGAGTTCGGGGTCAGACCCGGGGTCAGACCCCGGGTCTGACCCCGAACTGCTTTTGGGCAAGAGTCGAGCCGGTCGCCTACGGTACTGCCGGCTTCGACGACTGGCGCATGTAGCTTGTTAAGCCAGAAAATGTTCCGCCATTTCCTTAAAGTGCTTTCTAGGCGGTTGTGACGGAAGTCACTAATAGACAATTACGGGGGCGCTGTCAAGGAAGACCTCGGTCCTTCCCCCTGGGTCACACCCGATTATCCCCTTGTTGGGACACGACTTCCATGATCTTTGGTAACATTCGCCCGGCCAACTGCGTTAACGGGTTCCGGCAACCTGTGGGCTTCGGGCTGTGACAAAGTCTGTGAAACGCCATGGCGACTGATTTTCCGACGATTCAGCGAGCGATCGAGGGGGACGAGAGGGCGCTCCGCGCGCTCTGGTCGCAACACGCCCCGCACATCGACGCTGTCGTCCGCCGCCTGGCTGGGGACCCCGACCTGGCGGAGGACATCGCCCAGGAAGTCTGGATTCAGATCTTCCGAGCGCTGCCGACCTACCGTGGCGAGTCGCAGTTCGGGACGTGGGCGCATCGCATTGCGGTCAACCGCACGCTGAACGCGCTGCGCCGGTCGCGGCGGCTCACGAAGATCGAAACGGACATTGACGAGGAAACGGTCTCCGTGGATCACGGGGGTGACCGGGCGATGTTGCGATCCGTGATCGACGCCGCGGCGGCGCAGTTGTCGCCAGGCGCCAGGACGGTCTTCCTCATGCACGACGTGGAAGGCTACACGCACGAAGAGATCGCGTCGGAGTTAGGCATCACCGCCGGCGGATCGAAGTCGCAGTTGTTCAAGGCGCGGGCAAAGCTCCGGAAGTTGCTCGCGCATCTCGTGGACACTCCGGCCGATGACACAGGAAGAGAAAATGCAGCACCTGCTTATTGAACGGCTGGCCGAGCTCGCAGACAGCGAGCCAACCGCCGCTGAAGAAGAACACCTCGCCGAGTGCGCGATGTGCGCCGCGGAACGCGTGGCGTATTACCGCGTCGTCTCCATGGCGGCCGATGAGCGCCGGCGCATTGCCCCGCCCATTACGACGTGGGGCCTGTTGAGTGAAGAGCTGCGCGAACAGGGCCTGATCACGACGAAGGAACAGGCCACCGCCCGCACGATGTTCATCGCACGGGTCACGACGGTCGCGTGGCGCTCGGCCGCTGGCATCGCCATCCTCGTCGCCGGGCTGGTCAGCGGCCGGATGACGGCGGGCATGCCACTGCGGACGGCGCTGGCGTTAGGCGCGGGTGACCCGGCGAACGGCACCCAGGTCGCCCTGACGGCGGACGATTTCTCGTCCACCGCGTCGGCGATGCAGTCCCTGCAGCGCGCGCAGCAGGAGTACGAACGCGCCGCGCTGTACCTCGCCAATCACGACACGAGCACGTTCGAGGGGGCCACGGAGGCGTATCGCACCACGCTGGCCGCGCTCGATGAAATGGCCGAAACCTCGCTCCGGGCACTGAGCGAAGCGCCGGCCGATCCCATCATCAACCAGGTCTATTTCACCACGCTCGGCGCCCGCAACATGACGCTGGGCAAATTGGCGACGGCGCTGCCGGTTGGGTCGCGCCTGTCGCGGTTCTAGGAGAGTCGTTCAAGCATGAAACGCAGAAATATTGGGGTCAGACCCCAATTTCAGGTTCCGATGGTGTTGCTACTGGTGCTGGTCGCGGTTCCCGCGTCGGCGCAGTCGGACACGATCCGTGTCCGGACGGTGTCGACGTGGCAGAAGGATGTCGATCAGATGAGGAAGGAACTGCTCGATCGCCGGCGGATGGAGCGTGAGCTGGTGCGGATGCTGAACAACATCGAGCGGCAGCGCGAACTGGCGGCTGACTCGCAGTTGACCACTCTCCGCGCCCAGACGCAGCTGGTCGTCAACCGGTTGAGGGAGACGCAGGTCGAACAGGGTCGGCTGCGCAGCCAGCTCGAGTCGATGTGCGCCGAAGTGCAGAAGCCCGAAGGGTGGCTCGGCGTTCTGACGACGGGTATCCAGTTGCTCGACCGGCAGGAGAACGGTCCGCAGATCGTGCGGTTCCTCGAGACGCCGATCGTGGCGTCGGTCGATCCGGGATCGCCCGCCGAGCGTGTCGGACTCCGCGCCGGCGATGAGCTGGTGGAGATTGGTGGAAAGCGGCTGCTGCATGCCAACATCATCTTTGCGGACCTGCTCAAGCCGGGTGAGAAGATCCTCGTCAAGCTGCGTCGCGGCAACGAAGTGATCACGCTGGCGCCGAAGATCGAGCCGCTGCCCCAGGTGACGGTCGCACCGTGCACGTGGGTCGATGCCGGCACCGCCTACGTCATGGCGCCTCCGACCGCGCGGGCCGAGGTGTCTCCGGTGACGGGCACGTACGCCTACTCGTTCACGACGCCGCCGAGGGACACGATCAGCAGGGTTGTTGTTTCTGGCCGGCGTTCGCCGCAGGGTGGGGTCGCGGCGGGTTCGATGGCGCGGCTGCTCGGCAGCGGCGGGAATTCGCTGGCGGGCCTGGAGCTGATGGCGCTGAACGCAGAGTCAGGCCGCGCGTTCGGGGTCGAGCACGGGCTGTTCGTGAACCAGGTGCTCCCCGGTACGCCGGGTCGAGAGGCGGGTCTTCAGGGCGGCGACGTGCTGGTGTCAGCCGACAGCGTCGACCTGAGCTCCGTGCTTTCGCTGCAGCGGGTGATCAGCCGGTCGCGCGACCGCGTGGTGACGATCACGCTGATCCGCCGGGGCAAGACGGAGACCCTGAAGCTCCGCTGGTAACCCAAACCAGAGTTCGAGAGTTCGGGGTCAGACCCGGGGTCAGACCCGGGGTCGGAGC
>CAMPKM010000184.1 GCA_946887155.1 uncultured Gemmatimonadota bacterium | reverse complement strand
CTCCATCCCCTCGATTTCCACTTCCTGGTAGCGGTACTGACCCGTACCAGCCGGGATGAGGTGACCGATGATGATGTTCTCCTTCAGGCCCAGCAGGTCGTCCTTCGCCCCGCGGATGGCCGCGTCGGTAAGTACGCGAGTCGTCTCCTGGAACGAAGCCGCCGAGATGAAGCTCTGCGTGGTGAGCGACGCCTTGGTGATGCCTAACAGCAGCGGCTCCGCCGTGGCCGCCTTCTGCTTCTTCTTCTTGGCCCGCTCGTTCTCCTCGCGGAACTCCTGGCGGTCGATATGCTCGCCCTCGAGGAACTCGGTGTCCCCCGGGCTCGCGATCCGCACCTTCTGCAGCATCTGCTTCACGATCACGCCAATGTGCTTGTCGTTGATCTTCACGCCCTGCAGGCGGTACACCTCCTGCACTTCGTTGAGCAGGTACTCCTGAACCGCGCGCGGACCCTTGATGCGCAGGATGTCGTGCGGATTCACCGGACCTTCCGTCAAACGATCGCCGGCGCGCACGCGATCGCCTTCGTGCACGCGCAAGTGCTTGCCGGCCGGCACTTCATAAACCGGAGCCTCCTGCGTGTCGTCGGCGGTCATCATGCCATCGACGGACTTCATCGGCTGCACGAAGATCTCGCGCTTGCCGCGCTTGATGTCGCCGAACCGGACGACGCCGTCGATTTCAGAAATCGTCGCCGGATCCTTCGGACGGCGAGCCTCGAACAGCTCGGCCACCCGCGGCAGGCCGCCGGTGATGTCACGCGTCTTGTACGCCTCACGGGAGATCTTGGCGATCGTCTCGCCGGCGTGAATCTGCTGTTCGTCGTCGATGATGAGCTGGGCGCCCACCGGGATGACGAAGTCGCGGACCTTCTTCTCCTTCCCGCCCTTCTTCTGCCAGATCTCGATATGCGGGTGGAGCTTCTTCTCCCGATCCTCGGTGATCACGCGCTGGCGGAGACCGGTGAGCTCGTCCAGCTCTTCGCTGACCGTCTCATCCTCGACGATATCGACGAACCGGATCTCGCCTTCCACGTCCGAGATGATCGGGTTCGTGTACGGGTCCCAGGTGAAGATCGGCTGGTCGCGCTTCACTTCGTCGCCGTCGTTCACCAGCAGGGTTGCGCCTAACGGCACAGCCAGTCGCGCACCGACCGCGGCGTTCCGGTCGGTCGACGTCCGAATGCTCAGCTCGCCCTCGTAGGACGTGACGATCCGGTGTCCATCCGGGTTCATGACCGACAACAGGCGATCACCATATTCGATGACGCCCGCCACCTTCGTCTTTCTGGTCGTCTGTTCGGCGATACGGGCCGACGTGCCGCCGATGTGGAACGTACGCAGCGTGAGCTGCGTGCCGGGTTCGCCGATCGACTGGGCCGCGATGATGCCAACGGCTTCGCCGAGGTCGACCATGCCCATGGTGGCCAGGTTGCGGCCGTAGCACATGCGGCAGAGGCCACGCTTGGCTTCGCAGGTGAGCACCGAACGGATTCGCACCGTCTCGATCCCCGACTCCTCGATAGCCATGGCCGTCTCTTCACTCATCAACTCACCAGCTTCGGCGAGCACGATCGGACGGCCGGCTTCATCGCGCACATGCGGGTCCGTGACTTCTTCACCGGCGACCATGCCGACGATGCGCTCGGACAGCGGCTCGATGATGTCTTCGCCTTCCTTCAACGCGCCGATCTCGAGGCCCTGGATGGTGCCGCAGTCCTCTTCACTGATCGTCACGTCCTGCGCCACGTCCACCAGACGGCGTGTCAGGTAGCCAGCGTCGGCCGTCTTGAGCGCCGTGTCGGCCAGACCCTTCCGCGCGCCGTGCGTCGAGATGAAGTACTCGAGCACCGAGAGGCCTTCGCGGAAGTTTGACTTGATGGGGCTCTCGATGATTTCACCGATGCCACCGGTGAGTTTCTTCTGCGGCTTCGCCATCAGGCCGCGCATACCCGCCAACTGGCGGATCTGGTCGCGGCTGCCACGGGAACCGGAGTCGAACATCATGAACACCGGGTTGAAGCCGGCGTTCGACTCGCGCATGGTCTTCACCATGGCGTCGGCCACGTCGGAGTTGGCGTGCGTCCAGGTGTCGATCACCTTGTTGTAACGCTCACCGTTCGTGATGTTGCCGGTCGAATACGCGCGCTGGAAGCGCTCGACGCGCTCCAGTGCTTCCTTGAGGATCGACGCCTTGTCGTCCGGGATGCGCAGGTCCTCGATCCCGATCGACACACCACCACGCGTGGCGTGGAAGAACCCGAACTCCTTCAGGCGATCGAGGAAGTCCACGGTCCCGGCCAGGCCGACCGTGCGATAGCTCTGGAACACCAGTTCGCCTAACGCCTTCTTCTTCATGTCACGATTCTGGAAACCCAGGATCTCCGGGACGATCGCGTTGAACAACACGCGGCCGGCCGTGGTGAGCACCCACTTGTTCTCGCCGTCCTTCGTGCTGATGTAATAGCGGACCGGCGTATGGTACTGCGCGCGACCGGCCTGCAACGCCATCTCGACCTCGGCGGGCGTCGTATACGAACGCACCGTCGCGGCCAGCTTCGGATCCTTGCTGTACTTGTCGAAGTCGATGGGCTGCTTGGTCGCGAAATAGCAACCGAGCACGATGTCCTGTGACGGCTCGGCGACCGGACGGCCGTCCGACGGCTTGAGGATGTTGTTGGACGACAGCATGAGCAGCCGGCACTCGAGCTGAGACTCGAACGACAGCGGCACGTGCACGGCCATCTGGTCACCGTCGAAGTCGGCATTGAACGCCGCGCAGACGAGCGGGTGAATACGAATGGCCTTACCCTCGACCAGCACCGGCTCGAACGCCTGGATGCCCAGGCGGTGAAGCGTCGGCGCGCGGTTGAGCAGCACCGGGTGGTCGCGGATGATCTCTTCGAGGATCTCGTAGACCTCCGGCGATTCGCGCTCCACGATCTTCTTGGCGCGCTTCACCGTCTCGGCGATGCCCTTCTCGACGAGCTTGTGGATGATGAACGGCTTGAATAGCTCAAGTGCCATCAGCTTGGGCAACCCGCACTGGTGCAGCTTGAGCTCCGGGCCGACCACGATGACCGAACGGCCCGAATAGTCGACGCGCTTGCCTAACAGGTTCTGGCGGAAGCGCCCCTGCTTGCCCTTGAGCATGTCCGACAGCGACTTCAGCGGGCGCTTGCCGCGGCCGCGGATCGCCTTGCTGCGGCGCCCGTTGTCGAACAGCGCGTCCACCGCCTCCTGCAGCATGCGCTTCTCGTTCCGGAGGATGACTTCCGGGGCGCGGTGCAGGATGAGCTTCTGCAACCGGTTGTTCCGGTTGATGACGCGGCGGTACAGGTCGTTCAAGTCGGACGTGGCGAACCGGCCGCCGTCGAGCGGCACCAGCGGCCGCAGGTCGGGCGGAATGACCGGGATCACGTCCATGATCATCCACTCGGGGCGGTTGCGGAGCTGCGCCGCGTCGCCCGAGTTACGGAATGCGTCGATGATCTTGAGCCGCTTCAGTTGCTGCTTCTTGCGATGCTGCGACGACTCGGTCGCGACCTGCGCGCGGAGGTCTTCCGCCAGCTTGTCGACGTCGAGCTTCTTCAGCAGCTCGCGTACGGCGGGGGCGCCGATGTCGGCATGGAACGCCGCGTCGCCCTCCTCGCGCGCCTTCTGCTTGAGGTTGAGGAACTCGTCCTCGTCGAGCATCTGGTTCGTGCGCACTTCCTGCGCGCCCGGCTCGATGACGACGTAGTTGGAGTAGTAGATGACCTTCTCGAGATCACGCAGGGTGAGGTCGAGCAGGTTACCCATCGGGCTGGGCAGGGTCTTGAAGAACCAGATGTGCGCGACCGGCACGGCGAGCTCGATGTGACCCATCCGCTCGCGGCGCACCTTGGACAGCGTGACCTCGACGCCGCAGCGGTCGCAGATGACGCCGCGGTACCGGATCCGCTTGTACTTGCCGCAATGGCACTCCCAGTCCTTCACCGGCCCGAAGATCCGCTCGCAGAACAGGCCGTCCTTCTCGGGCTTGAAGGAGCGGTAGTTGATCGTTTCGGGCTTGGTGACCTCGCCCCACGACCACCAGGTACGGAGCCCCTGCATTTCGAGGCGCTCCCGCTCCTTGGCATCGCGCGGCCCGCGGATTTCCTCGGGCGAGGCAATGCGGACCTGAATGAAGTCGAACGCTGACGCGCGCTGCTCGCGCGCACTCCGGAAGTCGATCATCGATTCTCCTCGCCATCGCGGCCGAAGGTGGGTTGGACGCCGTTCCCTTCCTTCGTGTCCATGCGGACGTGTATGCCTAACGCCTGCAGTTCCTTCACCAGTACGTTGAACGACTCGGGGATGCCCGGCTCGGGCAGGTTCTGTCCCTTGACGATCGCCTCGTACACGCGCGACCGGCCGTTCACGTCGTCGGACTTCACCGTCAGGATTTCCTGCAACGTGTGGGCGGCGCCGTACGCCTCCAGCGCCCACACTTCCATTTCCCCGAAGCGCTGGCCACCGAACTGCGCCTTGCCCGCCAGCGGTTGCTGCGTGACGAGCGAGTACGGTCCGATGCTCCGCGCGTGAATCTTGTCGTCGACCAGGTGCGAGAGCTTGAGCATGTAGATCTCGCCGACCGTGATCGGGAACGCGAACGATTCACCCGAGCGGCCATCGCTCAGGTGCATCTTGCCGCCCGGCGTGATGCCGGCCATCCGCAGCAGCTCGCCGGCCGCCGCGTCCACGTCCGCCTCCGACTTCTTGCCCAGCATGCTGGCCAGCGCCGGCTGCCCGAGCTCCTCCAGCACTTCCGTCGGCGACCGGCCCAGCCGCTTCTCGAGCTGGCGAACCGTGGTCTTCGCTTCGGCGTGGCGTGACGCGCTCAGCGTCTCGTCCTCGCCCATGGCCGTGTGGATCGCGACCTGGTTCTGCAACTCCTTCACCTCGCGATCGGCCAGCTCGCGGGCCGCCTGCGAGAGGAAGTCGCGTACTCTATTGAACACATCCTTCGTCTCGGCCGACATGCTGCGTCCGCCGAGGTCGGAGAGTTTGGCATCATCCATCAGCACGAGCATGTCTTCGTCGGAATCGGCGGCGACGTCGGCGCTCAGCGTCCGGATATCCTCGTCGCTCACATTGAGCGGCGAGTTGTGCAGGTTGAGCGTCCCGCGCGCCCAGGTGAGGCCGGCCAGCTTGAGCACCAGTCCGATCTCACGCTCGTTGGCGCCGGAGAACGTCGGCGTCTTGGCGTAGAAGCCCAGCACGCGCGCCGCCCAGCCGAGGTGCGTCTCGAGGATCTGCCCGACGTTCATGCGGCTCGGAACGCCTAACGGATTGAGCACGATGTCCACCGGGCGGCCATCGGGAAGGAACGGCATGTCCTCCTCGGGGACCACGCGGGCCACGATGCCCTTGTTGCCGTGACGTCCGGCCATCTTGTCGCCGACCGACACCTTGCGCTTCTCCGCCAGGTAGACCTTCACCAGCTGGATCACGCCCGGCGGCAGCTCGTCAGGCTGCAGGATCCGGTCGATGCGCTCTTCCGCCCGCTCCTCGAGCCGGGCCTTTTCCTCGTTGGCCAGGTCGATGATCGTCCGGATGCGCTCGTTCGCCTTGCGATTCTCGACACGGAACGTCTTCAGGTCCACCTGCGCGAACCGCAGGTCGGTGAGGACTTCCTTCGTCAGCTTCGTGCCGGTCGCAATGGCTTCCTCGACCGTCCCGGCCTTGAGCGCCATCGCCACCGTTTCGCCCTCGAGGATCTCGCGCAATTCGTCGTCGCGGACCTCGTTGACGCGCACCTTTTCCTCGCCCTCGAGGCGCCGGACCTCACCGATCCGTTCCCCGCGGTCCTTTTCGACGACCTGGTCCTCGATCCGCGAGAAGATCTTCACGTCGATGACCACGCCTTCCATGCCCGGCGAGACCTTGAGGGACGAATCCTTCACGTCCTTGGCCTTTTCGCCGAAGATGGCGGTCAGGAGTTTTTCTTCCGGCGACAGCTCGGTTTCACCCTTCGGCGTGATCTTGCCGACGAGGATGTCACCCGGCTTCACGTGCGCGCCGATGCGGACGATGCCACGCTCGTCGAGGTCGACCAGCGACTCCTCGGCCACGTTAGGTATTTCCCGCGTGATCTCTTCCTGTCCGCGCTTGGTGTCGCGGACGTGGAGTTCGAGCTCCTGGATGTGGATCGACGAGTACACGTCTTCCTTGACCAGGCGCTCGGAGAGCACGATGGCGTCCTCGAAGTTGTGGCCGTACCAGGGCATGAAGGCCACCA
>CAMPKM010000183.1 GCA_946887155.1 uncultured Gemmatimonadota bacterium | reverse complement strand
GAGTAGGGACGCTGTCCCCGTCTGGCTGGTTGCGACTCGACTCTCTTGTCGCTGACTTGACCGACGTCCGAAGTCGTTAGTAGCTTTACACTTATGCCGTTTCCTGAGCTGTCGGAGCGCGAACGTCGCGTTCTGGAGGCTGTGATCCAGAGCTACGTCGAGACAGCGGAGCCCGCCGGATCGCGCACGATCTCACGCCGGTTCGGTCTCGGCGTTTCTCCAGCTACCATCCGCAACACGATGAGTGAGCTGGAGGAAAAGGGCTACCTGTTCCATCCACACACGTCGGCCGGTCGCGTTCCGACCGATAGCGCGTACCGGCTGTACGTCGATTCGCTGATGGGTCCGGCGACGCTGTCTCCCAAGGAAGCCGAGCGGCTCGCGGAGGACATTTCCGTCGGCGGCTCGGCGATCGAGGCCATCCTTCGCCGCGCGGCGCAAAGCCTGTCGGTCGTCGCCCAGGAACTCGGTGTCGCGTTAGGCCCGCGGCTCGATCGCACCGTCCTCCAGCGGCTGGAGGTGGTGCGCGCGTCCGAGGAGCGGTTGTTGCTCGTCCTGACGCTGAGCGGCGGTGCCGTTCGAACGATCTTCGTCGAAGTGCCCGGGCAAATCGCGGAGAGTGCGCTCGCGGAAGTCAGCCTCGTGCTCAACGAACGGTTGAGTGGCCTGCCGCTCCGGGAGATCCGGACCTCGCTCGCCTCACGCCTGCGCGACACCGGTGCCAACGCCGGCAGCCGCGAGTTGTTGAACGTGTTCGTCCAGGAAGGCGATGTGCTCTTCGACCTGCCGGTCACGCCGTCCACGGAGGACGTCGTGCTCGGCCAGGCCTCGATCCTCGCCGAACAACCGGAATTTTCCAGCGGCGAGAGCATGCGGCGCCTGCTGGCCTTGACCGACACGCGCGAGCACCTCGCTGAGGTACTGCGCAAGCGTTCATCCGAACCAGGCATCAGCATCACGATCGGCGCGGAGCATGCCGACCCGCGGCTCGATCGCCTGACCGTCGTCACCGCCGCCTACAGTACGGGGGCGCTGTCCGGCGTCATCGGCGTCATTGGCCCCACCCGGATGCCTTACGAGAAAGTCGTAGCACTCGTCAGGCATACCTCCCTGCTCGTTACCGACCTGCTCGACTGAACAACACCATGGCTGATTTCTACGGCATCCTTGGCGTTCCCCGTGAAGCCTCGGACGACGACATCAAGAAGGCGTATCGCCGGCTGGCGATGCAGTGGCATCCTGACCGCAACAACGGCTCGAAGGAGTCGGAGGAGAACTTCAAGCAGCTGACGGAGGCGTACGACGTCCTTCGCGACGCCAACAAACGCGCGATCTACGACCGGTACGGTGAAGCCGGCCTGCAGGGTGGTGGAGGCGCCGGCGGGTTCCATCACGTGGACCTGAGCGAAGCGCTCAACATCTTCATGCGCGACTTCGGCGGGTTCTCCGGGCTGGGCGACCTGTTCGGCGCCCAGCAGCGCCAGACGGGTCCGCGCGCCGGGCAGGACGTGAAGGTCACGGTAGAGCTGACACTCGCGGAAGTCGCGTCAGGTATCCAGAAGACGTTCACGCTCAAGCTGCTCGACCCGTGCGACAAGTGCGCCGGCGCCGGGCTCGAGCCGGGGACGAAGCCGTCGCGTTGCACGACCTGCAACGGCCACGGCGAGGTGCGCCGCGCCCAGCGTTCGTTTTTCGGCCAGTTCGTCAGCGTCATGCCGTGCCCGACCTGTCACGGAGAAGGGCAGATCATTTCCTCCCCGTGCAAGAAGTGCCGGGGTGAGGGACGACTTCGCGGTGAACACTCCGTGCCGGTCCAGATTCCGGCAGGCGTGTCGACGGGGCAGTACATGACGCTGCGAGGCGTTGGAAACGCCGGTCCCCGAGGTGGCGCGCGTGGCGACGTCCTCGTGGTGTTCGACGTGAAGGAAGACCCGCGATTCGAGCGGGACGGCGAGGATCTGTACTGCGAGGTGCTGGTCACCTTCCCACAGCTCGTCTTCGGTGGTGACGTCACGGTGCCGACGGTCACCGGCACGGTCAGCATGCGCGTTTCCCCCGGCACCGCCAGCGGGCAGATCGTGCACCTGCGCGGACGCGGGCTGCCACGCGTGAACGGAAGCGGCACCGGCGACCTCCACGTGAGAGTGCAGTTGTGGACGCCGGACGCCGACGCCATGTCCGACGAAGAGCGTTCGATCGTCAAGCGACTCGGTGAGCTGGCGGTTTCGCCGCCGACACAGGCACGTGAGAAGGGATTCTGGACGCGCATGCGTGAAGCGCTCGGCGCGTGAGCTGGTACAGCCTTCGCGTTGAGTCGGCGGCTCATCGCGAGGAAGCGATGGCGGCGCTGTTTGCGACGGGAGCACAGGGCGTGCATGAAGACGGTTTCGCGCTCGTCACCAGCTTCCCGGCCGAGCAGGATGCTCATGCCGCGGCGGCCGCCGTACAGGCCATCGATCCGGGTGCGGAGTGCCTGGTGAGCGAAGCGCCGGCCGTTGACTGGTCGGTTGCCTGGCGAGAGCACGCGCGCGTCGTGACGGTGGGGAAACTGACGATTGCGCCGCCCTGGCTCTCCGCTGACCTCGATCGTGCGTCGACGATCGTGATCGATCCCGGCATGGCGTTCGGAACCGGTGATCACGCGTCGACGCGTGGTGCTATCCTCCTGCTTCAGGACGTGGTACGACGCGGCTCCACGGTAGCGGACCTCGGGTCCGGCAGCGCGGTGCTGTCGATCGCCGCGGCAAAGCTCGGTGCGTCGCGAGTGTGGGCCATCGAGCTCGATCCCGAAGCCCAGGACAACGCCACGGAAAACGTTTCACGAAACGACGCCGGCGACGTCGTGCACCTGTTCGAAGGGGATGCGAGTGTGCTGTTGCCGCTCGCCGCGCCCGTCGACGTAGTTGCCGCCAATATCATTTCATCGGTGATCATCGACCTGCTGCCGGCGATCGCCGATGCGTTGACGCCGGGTGGACACGTCGTGCTGGCGGGAATCCTGGACAACGAACACCATGTCGTGGTCGACGCGCTCGAGCGCGATGACTGGCGACTCCGGAAGACGCACGTGGAGGAAGACTGGTGGAGCGCACTGGCGCAGCGGCCCTAGCGACGTTTTTCATGACCGAGTCTCCGCTGGAGCCCCGCGCACAAGTGTCGCTGGGGGAGGCGGTCGCGCGGCACCTGCGCGTTCGACGAATCGGCGCCGGTCGTACCATCGCCCTCGTCGACGGCGAAGGAAGACGTGCATCGGCCATGATCGTGCGCGAAGCGAAGGATTCGGTGACCGTTGAAATCGCGGACGTCGAGGAAATCGAGCCGCTTCCTGAAGTACACCTGCTCGTTCCGGTAGCCGATCGGGATCGAATGCTGTGGCTCGCCGAGAAGGGCGCCGAACTCGGGGTCACGAGCTGGAGACCTGTGTTGTGGCGCCGGTCGAAGAGCGTCTCGCCTCGTGGCGAAGGGCCGATGTTCAGTGCCAAGGTGCGCGGCCGGATGATTGCCGCGCTCGAGCAATCGGGTGGCGCGCACTTGCCGCAGATCCACCCCGAAGCTCCGTTGACGCGAGCGCTGAACGCGGTGCCGCCAGCCGGCACGCGGCTTGTCCTCGACCCGGCCGCGCCGCCAGTGTTCGGTGTGAGCGTGAACGCGCCGATTACCCTCGCGCTCGGTCCGGAGGGTGGCCTGGAAGATGCCGAAATGGCCGAGCTGCGCGACGCCGGTTTCCTGCCAGTCTCGTTAGGTCCGGGGATCCTCCGCTTCGAGACGGCGGGTGCGGCGGGCGTGGCCATTGCCCGCGCGCTGCTTCACCACCAGCAGGGAGACCGCCGTGTCGGCTGATTGCCTGTTCTGCCGGATCGTGCGCCGGGAAATACCGGCTTCGATCGTGGCCGAAGATGACCATTGTATCGCGTTCCGCGACATCGGACCGCAGGCACCCACGCACGTGCTGGTCGTTCCGCGCCAGCACGTCTCGACGCTGGACGACGTCAGTGACCCGCTGCTCATTGGCCGGCTCATGACAATGGCGGCCGACGTCGCGCGGCAGGAGAAGCTGGTCGAGGCCGGATACCGCACCGTGATCAATACCAATGCGGGCGCGGGACAAACTGTTTTTCACCTGCACGTCCACGTGCTCGGCGGGCGGCGCATGACGTGGCCGCCGGGATGACGACTGCAGTTCAGCGCGCAACGCAGAAAGCGCAGTGATATGAACGGTCATGCGCTGGCGGTTCTCGAGTTTGCGCGCGTTCGCGAGCTGGTCGCGGAGCGCGCGGCAACGAGTGCGGGCGCCGGCAGCGTCCGCAGTCTCGAGCCGCGCCACGAACCGGAATGGCTCGAACTGGAGCACTCGCGCGTAGCGGCGATGCGCAGCCTCGTCGAGTCCGATGCCGGTTGGCGCAGCGAGCCCATTCCCGACGTCATGCCGGGTCTCGAACGGCTCGGTGTCATGGGATCGTCCTTGCAGGTGACGGAGCTGGGGGCGATCGGCCAACTGCTGGCATCGTCGCGCCTGACGAGAGCGGCGCTCTCGCGCGCCGAAGCGCCGGCGCTGGCGGTCAGTCTCCTGCGTCCCTTTCGCGATGCCCTGCACACCGACAGCGCGGCGGAAGCGGACATCAACAAGGTTGTCGCCGAGGATGGAACGATTCGCGACAGCGCGTCGCCGGCGCTGCGCCGGCTGCGTCGCGAACTGCGGGAGTCGGAAGGAAAACTGGTCGCGCTGCTCGAGCGGATCATGAGCAAGCTGGAATCGCACCAGCGCGTGCCGGACATGTCGGTCACCATCAGGAATGGACGGTACGTGATCCCGGTGCGTCGCGAGGGGCGTGGCGCCGTGGGCGGACTCGTTCACGACTCGTCTCACAGCGGCGCGACGGTGTTCATCGAGCCGCCGGCGGCGATCGAAGCCTGCAACACCATTCGTGAACTCGAGGCGGATGAAGTCCGGGAAGTCGATCGCATCGTGAGCGAACTGACCGAGCGGCTGCGACCGCTCGCCGGTCCGCTCATCGCATCGTACGACGCGATGGCGTCGCTCGACGGGTTCTTTGCGCGCGCGCGATTCGCGATCGAATACCGGTGTGCACCAGTAACCTGGAACCCGCCGGGACGCACGGTGGCGCTCAAGGGCGCGCGGCATCCGTTGCTGCTGGCGCAGGGTATCGAGGTGGTTCCGTTTTCACTCGAGCTGAACGAGGGCGAGCGTACCTTGCTGGTGTCCGGCCCGAACACCGGTGGCAAGACGGTCTTGTTGAAGGCAATCGGTCTCGTGTCGGTGATGGCCCAATCGGGACTTCCCGTGCCGGTGGCGCCAGGCAGCGCACTCGTCGTCTACGATGACGTGTTCGCTGATGTCGGCGACGAACAGTCGATCGAGGCGAGTCTCTCGACGTTCAGCGCGCACCTGAAGAACATCGCCGAGATCCTGCGGCGCGCGACGCCACGATCACTGGTCCTGCTCGACGAACTTGGCTCGGGCACCGATCCCCTCGAGGGCGCGGCGCTGGGTGGTGCCGTACTCGAGGTGCTGACGCGTCGCGGGGCCATGTCGATCGCCACCACGCACCTGGGTGCCCTCAAGGAACTGGCGAGTGAAGTCCAGGGTGTGGTGAACGCATCGCTGCAGTTCGATGCCGATCACCTGGCGCCGACGTACGCGTTGATCAAGGGCATCCCGGGGCGCTCGTATGGACTGAGCATTGCCCGGCGGCTTGGGCTGCCTGACGAGGTCCTCGCGAACGCCGAGGAGCGCGTGCCAAGGGTCGAACGCGATGTGAACGCCCTGCTGGCGTCACTGGAAGCACGTGATACGGCGCTGAGGGAACTGGAGGCGCGAGCCGCCGAATCGCTCGAAGGCGCGAGGGAGACGGCGCACCGGCTCGCCGATCGCGAGGCGAAATTGCGGGAGCGCGAGTTGGCGTTCGAGCGGGAGAGCCGGCAGGAAGCCAGGCGCTACCTGCTCGATGCGCGCCATGAAGTCGAGCGGACCATCAGGGAGCTGCGCGGGGCTGCGGCGGCGCAGGTCGATGAAACGGCGCGCGAGGCACGCCAGCGGGTGGAGCAGCTCGCCGAATCACAACGCGAGCGACTGGGCGAGCTGGATACGCCGGTGAGGCCGCGACCGGCGGCCGCCGTCCAAGGCGAGCCGGAGCCCGGCATGCTGGTGATCGTGCATGCCATGGGCGGGAAGACCGGCCGGGTCATCGAGCGGCGCGACGGCGACCTGGTCGTCGCGTTAGGCGCGGTGAAGATGACGTTTCCCGCGGCGACGGTCAGCGTGGCGCCGGTGCAGGCAATGCCCACGGCGACGGCCATGTACGGCGACCAGCCGGAC